>CAYVEO010000141.1:0-1507 GCA_964449965.1 uncultured Planctomycetia bacterium | reverse complement strand
TTTTTAAAACATCTGGATTATAATGAAGTCTAACTATCTCCAGCATTTTCTTTAAAGGAAGTTCTAGTTTTGGAGGCTGGACAAGAACCAGAGTATCGAACCTTCCTTGGTATTGTTCTGGTTGCGGAGTGTACTCCGGTAAGGTGTCTAAATACTGCCAGCGCGACATCTTTAAAGGTTTTGCAAAATAGTAAGCAAGATCCTCCGATTGTTTTACCCAATCTCTTTCACTAACCCTTGGTTGTACACTTTGCTGTTCCTCTACCATAATAGGCTGAATATTACCATTCCTGAAGTAACTTGTCACATCTAAATATTATCGCTCCTGGACATTATTTGGCTGATACGACAATTAATATCATTCGTATATAATATAACTCAAGAATATCAATCAATGAGTCCAGATAATGACAGGTTCATCGGCATAGGTGTTGCTTTGGTTGACCACATATTTAATGAAACCGAACAGATTACTCCCTTCACTAGCGAAGAGACTATATCCTTTATTAAAACTCATAAGCCAGATCTGGTTAGACCTGGCGCTCCTATGCCGAACACCTTTACTGCTATTTCTCATTTATCAATTAATAGAGGACTAAAACTCTTCCATTGTGTGGGATCTGATGATAAAGGAATTTTTTTTCGAAGAGAAACAGACCCTAAAATCGGTTTGGCACAAATCCATCCTACAGAACCAACAGGAGCTTGGGTAGGATTCTACAACCAAAAAGGTAGTTTGAGGTTCAGCATGGCTTCTTATGCTGCGGCATTAAAGGTAAGGGTTTTCCCGGACGATTTAGACGAGGAACCTAACGGTATCTTTATTACTGATATTTCTTCTTGTGAAAACGAGGCTATACACAATCAGACAGATGCAATTTTGAAGCGACTGGATCATGATGGGGGTATTTTTGTTTTAAGCTTGGGTGGGCCACGAACACCATCTTTAAACAATGCCAAGCTGGATTCTATTATTGACTCATTCAGATACAGCCCTCAAATAGTATTTTCTAACGCAGATGAGTTTAGGTATTTTACAAGGGAAAAAGATATTGAATCTTCTCTGTTTGATTGTTTTCCCAACGCCAAATTGGTAGTTGTCACTCTCGGCCAACAAGGTTCTATTATTAGGTTCGAAGATAGGTTAATCAGGGTTCCCGCAATTTTAGTCAATAATCCCATAGATGAATTAGGAGCCGGAGATACTTATATGGGGACAATGTTGGGACAATTATTTAATCAGCCATATGAATCATGGCATTTTAACTTAGTTAAACATGCGGCTCGTGTGGCAACTTTTGCTGCATCAAAGGTAGTACAAAGTATGCAGTCCAGATTGACACCTACGATGGCTCAACTTGTTCTAAATTACGCAGGCAGAATTTTAAATAAGGGGTAAAATCTATACATGACAGATTTGAATTATATAAGGAACTATCCGTGACAAAATTTTATCCCCAGGCCAGGGTTTTGCGGGAGAGTTTTTCCATTTCTATTCTTGGCCTGT
>CAYVEO010000140.1:0-1510 GCA_964449965.1 uncultured Planctomycetia bacterium | reverse complement strand
TTAAGCCTGAGATGTTTCTGATGATGGAGACAGAGCTATGGCCTAATTTCATCAGCTATCTGCACAAGATGGGTATCCCGGCAGCATTGGTAAACGGCAGAATCTCACAGAGGTCATTTAAAGGATACATGCTGATAAAATGGCTCATCTCGGGAACGTTAAAGAAGATAGGGTTATTCTGTATGCAGACCGAATCAGATGCCCGGCGTATAATTGCCATGGGTGCGCCTCGTGATAGGGTTAAGGTTACAGGGAATATGAAGTTTGATATTCCTGGAGAAGAAGATAAAGATGAGGGGAAAATGTCTCTCTTGAGAAATTATTTGAAACTTGCGAACGGTGATGAACTCTTCGTTGCAGGTAGTACCCATAAGGGCGAGGATGAGATAATACTAAGGACATACAAAATGTTAGCAGATAGACATAACCATTTACGATTACTCATAGCCCCCCGCCACTTGGAGAGGTTAGGACATATAGAGAGACTTACTCAGAGGTCAGGGTTTGTCCCGGTCAGATTCTCTCAAATGCAAGACGACAAGGGAAGTAATATCATCCTGTTGGACACGATAGGACAACTGAAGTGGATATACAGTGCAGCCACCATTGTATTTATAGGCGGGAGTCTGGTCCCACGTGGAGGACACAACATGATAGAACCTGCAAGTCTGGAAAAGCCGATGTTATTTGGCCCGCATGTATTTAATTTCCAGGAAGTAGCGAATGTCTTGCTGAACAAAAAGGGTGCAATATTGGTAAGGGATGAAAAGGAGTTGATAGAATCCTGCGAGAGGCTGTTATCTTCTTCTGAAGAAAGGCTTAAGATAGGCAGGCTGGCTAAAGAGTCTATCAGTGAAAATAGGGGTGCTACCTCAAGAAATATCAGTCTTATTGCTTCGTCCCTGCTAACTGGGTGAGGATTTCTTCTGCTACGAATATAGGGGACTTTGTCCTGAGTGCCAGGGCGATTGCATCGCTTGGTCTTGAGTCAACCTCTACAGTATTGTTCTTTGTCTTTAAAAATAGACGGGCGTAAAAGGTGTTGTCAGTAAGGTTAGTGATAAATATCTTTTCTACAGCCGCACCTAAATTTTCTATAGTGTTCTTAAGCAGGTCATGTGTCATTGGTCTTGGGGTTTCTATACCCTTAACTTTTAAACTGATGGCTGTCGCCTCAAATATGCTTATAACGATAGGGAATGAACGGGCGCCCAATTTCTCTTTCATGACTATGACCTGTTCGTCTCTCGTCTCGTCTATCATTATCTTTGAAAGGATGACCTCTATCAAGTTTTGACCTCCTTGGAAGATATTTTATTAATTATACAATTACCTTATAAAAAAGTCAACACAAAAAATGGATTTTTCACAAAATATTACTTTATTAATATCACTGCCAATATTTTTAATGGCTGTAGTTGTCCATGAATGTGCACATGGGTGGGTGGCATACAGGTGCGGTGACCCGACTGCCAAGATGCTGGGGAGGTTAACGCTCAATCCACTTGCC
>CAYVEO010000139.1:0-1569 GCA_964449965.1 uncultured Planctomycetia bacterium | reverse complement strand
TGCCAGGGCATCCTGGCGAATCGTGTTTTCCTGATCACGCAACATGTCGAGGGCAATTCGATTAGTTATGGATTCTTCGGTACGAACACGATAAATAGTTTTTTGCATCTTCCTATGGCGGCGATTAGCTCCTTCCACCGAATTGGAAGTAGATTCAAGAAGACTGTCATCAAGGAACATAAGAGCCTTCTCAATGTTGTGAGAGTTAATTTTTTGAAGAGTCTTATTGAGATTCTTAAAGCGTCTAAGCTTAGAGCGAAGCTTATTCAGTTTTGCCAAGGCAGTATCGGTTCGGCACCTTCTATCAAACAAAGCATAAACGTCGTCCATGAGTTCTCGAAGGGCTTTGAGTTGAGAGCGACTATGGGTTAACGTCAGGCACTTAATAGTTTTCTTTTCACTTGGAGTTAGATGATGTTTTACAAAAAGATGTCTGTTATTAAAAAGGTCAGTGAGTTTAGCCCTCAGGGTTTTACCACGGCGGGCTTTCCTCTTTTGAGCAGTGGTACTTGGGCGCCCACGATTTATTTTGGGAATCCGACTCAGAAGACCTTTACGAACATTAGATACAGATCTAAGCACACTCAAAGTAATCTCTTTAAGAATATGAAATTCACAGACCTGATGAATAGCATTAGGCCACACAGTAGCAATAGGTTCAGGATAAAGAGGAGAACCATCGGTGGTAACACCCGATACACTCAGTCCGTGCGAAGAGAGAATCATATCCACCTTTCTAAAAAATTTAAGGACATCTTCCTTTTCCGGGTCTCTATCCAGAACCTCATAGGCAATACGTTTCCGACGGAGGCTATCAACGATAAACAATACACAAAATGGTCCATCATAAATTTCATCCGCAGCCAGATATCCAGAAAAATCTTCCAGAGCCCAGTCAAGGTATTCACCATTTATCTGTTTTCCGCTTTTTTTTTCCCGCGTCCTCAACCCAATTCTGCACCGTGGCAAAAGGTACAAATACTTTATGGTCTCGCCATAGATGCCAAGAGGCGCTTCGATACGGTAATCCATCTTCTATTACTATCCTTAAAGCCATGGATATTACCTTATGGGTATAATGAGAGCCTGGGGGAGCTAAATCGCTTATGTCACTACTAAAATATATGTTATCTTGTTCACATCTATGTCTGGAGTACATTACATGAATATCCCGTGGTCGACCACTGTAAGAGTCACCCAAGTCACGCAAAACCCGTTTGCTTTTATTATCCCGATAGCAACTTTTATCACAAATAGGGCAATGGCGGCGACGAAAGTTTCGGGATACCTTTTTAATAATCGGTTTGGGAAGATCATCCGGTCGGATAGTCCCTATTTTTTCACTACCATATTGGACACCTTTCATTTAACGACCCTCCTGTATAGTTTTGCCTATACAGGATTATCGCATGGAGAGACTTAGATGTCAAGGGAAAAATCCCGCTTTCTTTGCTACAGTATCCTTTTTATCAGGCGAGAGGTTGATAACGCAATTTGATATTACTGCATCAACATAATTGTCGCCAACCGGGAGGTTCTCAATTTCTCCGAGCCGGAACTCCACATTTC
>CAYVEO010000138.1:0-1663 GCA_964449965.1 uncultured Planctomycetia bacterium | reverse complement strand
TTGGAATCAAAGGCAAAGGTAAAGACACAATATGTTATGCAAAGATTAGCCGAACTCAAACCGAGGATTGCTAAAGTGGAAAGGGAAGGTAAGGAAATAAATATTCCTGTTGAGGAAGTCTCTGTAGGAGACCTGGTAATTGTGAGGCCTGGTGAGAAGATTCCTGTGGATGGCATCATTATAGAAGGGAATTCTACTGTTGATGAATCTATGGTCACAGGGGAGAGCGTGCCTCGCGAGAAGAAGGCAGGAGATGAGGTGGTGGGTGCTACAATCAATAAGACAGGGGCGTTTAAGTTTAAGGCAATGAAGATTGGTAAGGATACTGTCCTGGCACAGATTATCAAATTAGTTGAAGAGGCGCAATCTTCAAAGGCGCCCATCCAGAGATTGGCTGATAAGGTGGCAGGGGTATTTGTCCCCATAGTCATATTGATTGCAATCGGGACCTTCTTTGTGTGGCTCTCTTTATTCCCTGAACACAGGTTTGATTACGCACTCCTTAATTTTATCGCGGTCCTGATTATCGCCTGCCCATGTGCCCTGGGACTCGCTACACCTATAGCGCTGGTGGTAGGGATTGGCAAGGGCGCAGAAAAGGGTGTTTTTATTAAGGACGGCGAAAGTCTGGAGAGGTTATCCAGGGTGGATACAGTTATCTTTGATAAAACAGGGACACTTACTCATGGCAGATTTGAGGTGACGGATATTATCAGTGAATGTGATAAGAGGGAGTTACTTACCATTGCTGCATCTTGTGAAAAATCATCAGAGCATCCTATAGGTGGGGCGATAGTTCGTAAAGCAAATGAAGAAAAATTGGCTCTTTTACCTCTTGAAAAATTTATGGCACTTCCGGGAGACGGGGTCAAGGCAAGAATCAACGGTAAAGATATAACCATCGGGAATTTGAGATTTATGGATTCATTAGATATTACAAGCGGAGAATTCAGCGAATCCATAAAGATGTTATTATCTCGGGGCAGGACTGTCCTATTTGTTGCTGAGAATAATCATCTTAAAGGTATTATTGGCCTTGCCGATACACCTAAAGAGGATGCTAAGGCTGTTGTAGATGACCTTTCTCAAATGGGGTTTGAAGTGATAATGATTACCGGTGACACAGGAGGCACTGCATATACTATAGCAGGCGAGGTTGGTATTAAAAAAGTCATGGCAGAGGTTAAGCCTGATGGCAAGACAGCCCATATAAAGAAATTGCAGGGAGAAGGGAAGGTTGTGGCTATGGTAGGGGATGGTATAAATGATGGTCCGGCACTTGCCACTTCAGATGCAGGGATTGCCATAGGGACAGGGACAGACCTTGCTATAGAGACCTCACGCGTTATATTACTTAAGGAAAGCCTGAAAGGAGTATCAGATGCAATCCACCTAAGTAAGCGGACGATGAAGATTATAAAAGAGAACCTGTTCTGGGCATTCTTCTATAATGTCATAGGTATCCCCATTGCTGCAGGTGCACTCTATCCCGTTTTTGGAATCCTCTTAAACCCAGCCATCGCCTCTTTAGCAATGGCATTCAGCTCATTATCTGTTGTTATGAATAGTTTGAGATTAAAGGTATAATCCGGAGAGACAGACCCAAAATTCTGTAATACCAATATGATAATGTCCTATTTAGCCAATTTAGAAATGTCCTATT
>CAYVEO010000137.1:0-1715 GCA_964449965.1 uncultured Planctomycetia bacterium | reverse complement strand
AATAAATATAGCACATAAACACTGCTTTGTCAAGTTTTTTCTTTTTTAAAAAAATGGGAAGAAAAAATAACGGCTGTTGCCTTAGCGGCAACAGCCGTATGTCTATAATGTGCAATTCGTTATCAGTTAGCTCTTTTGCCTATTTTCCACAAAAATCCCAAAAGGACTCCCATGATAAACGCCAAAAAAATACCCTGGACAATCTGGGCCATATCAAGATGGAACCTGCCTGGCTTAATGAAATGGAGCAGGATACCGCCAGCCTCCAATATACCCCACAAGGAAACAGAAATACAGATTGCTTCCAAGAATATATTTCTGGAACTCATCCAATAATGAGTCATGCTTAAAACTCCACTCACTACCATGCCGAAGATAGCCCCTCCTGCCGTAAAGGTAATCAACCGGTGTAAGAGGGTTTCTTCAAAGATGAATGCTCTACTGGCAGTGTTAATAGCTATAGCAAGACATCCCCACACTGCACCTGCAATAACCCCGGAGATAATACCCCTTTTCCAATCAACGGTTTTGAATTCCATATACACCTCCTTAAACCAAATTAATGGCACGGTATTCCTATTACATGTCTGAAGTCATGGAATACATCATGTACTCCTGGTGCAATAGAGTCAAGTCCGTAGACAATAACTACCAGTGCAAATGCTACACCAAAAACAATTAAAGACGGCAACAGTACCTTCCGTAAACTTTGTCCACCAACAACTACCTTTTCCATAATATAACACCCCCTTTCCTTTTTCTCTACTCTTTAGAAACCTATTGACACGCCAGATGTAAGACCATAATCCGGGCTGTCATCTGTCAGCCCAATCTTTATCGCAGCATCAAAAACTATTCTTTCTGTCAGCTGATATGTTGAGCCTAAAAGTGCCTGCAGGTCATGGTGCTTAAAGGCATCCGCATCAAAGTGGGAATTGCTTTCACCATAGAGTTCCATCATTAGCCTTGCCTTATCCCCCACCGCATATTCGCCTGCTATACCATATAGTATATAATCCTTGAGGGTCTGGTCAAAATCCCTACCAACAAAGGTATATCCTGCGTTTGCATGTAAGGTTAAAGAGCCTATACTCTTCGTAGCTACAGCTGCCATGCCCAAATCCTTATCCCCGCTGCCGAGCCCTTTATCCTTATCTCCATTATCAAGTTTGACAACAGTCTTAACAAGGAAGGCTGGGGTATTATCCACTTCTTCAACGATAAGTGTCTTGAGCACAAGGCTCACATCCTCAAGACCCTCCTCGTCACCACCTTCTTTAAAATTTGTAAGTTTATGCGGAAACTCTGCCGAAAACTCCATCAGCTCTGTCAGTCCGTATACAGGAACAAATAAAGAGGCATACTCTTTATCACCATTAGTCTGTCTTGCATATTCAGCACCAATCTCTAACTGGGCAACCCCCTTTCCTGCAACACCTGCGTCCTCTGTTGAAAAAGGACGTCCTGCCCAAACAAACCCTGTCCAACTGACTATGATAAAACCAGAAACAAACACAAGCAAAACATTTTTAAACATAGCGGTCCCTCCTTTTATATTATGATAGGTCCCGCCATGATAGAGCCTTTAAATAAAAAACTCTTACCCCACGATGAGGTAAGAGTTGCACCCTATTTTTTCACCCTTTTGTCTTGCGCAAAATATGCGGTGAATATCTACAGGCAAGTCTTCTGGCTTTTGGTTCTTCCTACTATCC
>CAYVEO010000136.1:0-1725 GCA_964449965.1 uncultured Planctomycetia bacterium | reverse complement strand
CAGACTGGGTCAAATGAAAAGATGTTCATATATAGTATTTATTGATGAAAACAGAACTATATATAGTATAATCTCTGCATAATTAAAGTTAAATATATTTCACTGGGGTCAAGGAGATATACTATGGCATATATCATAGGAAATAGAAATCAAAATACACTTTTTCCACCGGCAATACAAGATTATGTTGGAGCAGAAGACCCAGTCAGAGCGTATGACGCATTTATAGAGAACTTAGACCTTCAGGCAATGGGTTTTGCGATCAATCCGTATAAAGCTGGAGCTCATGAGTATTATCCAAGAACGCTTTTAAAATTAATCGTCTATGGATATTCCTATGGAGAAAGGAGTTCCCGGAGATTGGAAAGGGCATGTTATCACAATGTCTCCTTTCTGTGGTTAGTATCTGGCATAAAGCCTGATTACCGGACGATATCCCGATTTCGCAGAGAGAATAAAGAGGCGATAAAGCGGGTTTTAAAGCAGAATGTAAAATTCTGCATAGAGCTTGATCTGATAGAAGGAAATACCTTGTTTGTAGATGGGAGTAAATTTCGGGCCAATGCGTCGATAAACAACACGTGGGATAAGAAGAGGTGCGAAAAATATTTGGAGATAGCGGAAAAAAACATAGAAAGGATATTGGAAGAAGTCGAACAGATAGACCAGGAAGAAGACAGCAAAGGCTCATTAGTAAAGTTAAGAGAGGAGCTTCAGGGTCAGGAGAAATTACAAGCGAAGGTAAAAGAGATAACAGAGAAACTCAAAGAATCAGGGAAAGACAAGATTAATGCGACGGATATTGATAGTGTCAATGGCAAGACAAGGCAGGGGAGTCATGCAATAATGAATTGCGAAGTAAGTACGGACAAGAAACACGGTTTAATAGTAAACAGCGAAGCCGTTAGTCAGAATAACGATCTGAATCAACTTTCATCGCAGGTGGAACAGTGTAAAGAGACCATAGGGAAGCTGCCGGCAGAGGTAGTAAGCGATTCGGGGTATTTCAGTCTTAAAGATGTAGAGAAAGTGTCGGAAAATGTGAAGGTAATAATGCCAAGCAGAAGGCAGGCACAAAGAGAGAACAATAAGAAAACGGAGGTAGAGTCGTTTGGTATAGAAGAGTTTAGCTACGACAAAGAAAGGGATGTCTATATTTGTCCGGAAGGAAAGATACTTGAGAATAAAGGAATAGCATTTGGTTCTCAGGAGAAAATAAGTTACAAGGCCAGAGGGAAAGAGTGCCGTGAGTGCAAGCATTTTGGGATATGCACTACCAGTAAAAAGGGGAGATGGGTCGTGCGAATGGTAAAACAAGAACAACTGAAAAAGCGACTTGAAGAAATATACCACGAGGAAGAAAGCCAGAAGCTCTATAAATTACGCAAAGAAAAGGCAGAGTTACCTTTTGGTCATATGAAACGGAATTTAGGAGCCGGTCAATTTTTGTTGCGAGGCAAGGAAGGAGTTAATGCAGAGCTATCAATCCTGTCAACCTGTTTTAACATGGCGAGAATGATAACCATACTTGGTGTGCCAATGTTGATTGCAAAGTTCAACAGCATGTAAAACCTTAAGGGTTAGGTGCTGGAATGCACTAAAAAGGTATATTACAGAAATTTTTATACCTAAAACAAAATAGAGTATCAAAAAAAATTTATTCTATACTTTTTAAGTTAAATATATACCATCGCTGTAATTTTCATTTGACCCAGTCTGCTTGCT
>CAYVEO010000135.1:0-1816 GCA_964449965.1 uncultured Planctomycetia bacterium | reverse complement strand
TTAAATGTGTACGTGGGTCCAATTGCTCTTCCTGTAGTTCCAATTTTTCTAGTAGCTTCCTGTCGCTTTTCAATTTCTATGTAATACGGCAAAATCAGATGTGTACTATCAGACAAAACTAGCCTATCAGGAGTTACTTCAACACCCTTGCTTCTCAAGTCTTCAATCTCTTCTAACAACGATTGTAAATTTACAACCTCACCATTTCCGATTACATTAACAACCTGTTTATGTCTCATTCCTGATGGAACATTGTGAAATGCAAGAGTTTTTCCGTCATCTGTAATAACAGTATGTCCAGCGTTGTTTCCACCATTCCATCTTGCAACTATGTGATATTTTTCTGCTAGACGATCTACTATCTTTCCTTTACCTTCGTCCCCCCATTGAGCACCTACAACTGCTGTAACTGTCATTTATCCACCTACTGGTTTGCCTCTGCTTATAGTAACAGAAAGAGGTGACATAACTTGTAGGACAGCACCATCATGAAGTTCTCTTATATTTTTGAATCCCGCTTTTCTGATGCCATCTCTAACTTGTGCTAATGCCGGAGTCAAATGATCTCTTAGAGGTCCGATATAAGGAATGGTTGTCTCAAACCCTTCTTCAAATCTTGTCTGGTCATATCTCTTACCTGCCCATTCACTCGCTCTTTTAGAGCCCTCTCCCCAATAACGTTTAATTCTCATCTCCGTCGGCTTACCATCAATCTCTCTTCTCGTTACATCTTCAGGGCCGTTGCTCTCGGTAGCACCAGCCACATAACCACCTGTCATCACATAGTCAGCGCCTAAAGCCAACGCGACTTGTATATCGCCAGCATTCACAATTCCACCGTCAGAACAAACCGGCACGTAAATACCTTTTTCTTTGAAAAGGGCATCTCTAGCTCCCGCAACCTCCCATACAGCACTTGCCTGTCCTCTACCAACTCTTATTTGTTCCTGTGTTATACAGATAGATCCGGACCCCATTCCCACTTTAACTGCATCCGCACCATTTTCAACTAAAAATTTGAACCCATCAGCTGTGATGACATTTCCTCCAATTACTGGTTTTTGTGGAAATTGTTTTTTTAAATATGCAAGTGTTCTCGCCACATAGGGTGAATGGCCCTGAGACGTATCAATCACTAAATAATCTGCCCCAGCATCAACTACAGCAGGAGCTCTTTCACTAAAGTCATGAGTGTTTATAGCCGCCCCAACGATATACCTTTTCTCCTCATCCAAAAGCTCATAAGGATTTGCTTCATGTTCCAGCATGTCCCTTCTAAAAACAAGAGCCTTTAATTTTCCCTCTCTGTCAATTATAGGCAAAACACTATGATGACCTTCCCGCAATTTTCGATTCGCCATCTTAATGTCATCTTTTATTTCACTTTCATCTACAACATCCAATTCCTGAATTTTCCGCATTCTTTCTTGAACACTATAGCCCGCATGCACTTGCGGGTCGAAATCGTTGTCAGTCAACAACCCTAATAATCTTCCATCACTTTTTCCATTATCTGTGACCGGGAATTTGGAATATCCAGTTTCTGACATCCTCTGAATGACATGATAAATCGTGTCCCGGGGTGATAAAACTTCTGGCACAACAAATCCAGCCTTGTACTTTTTAACCTCCCCTATCATCCTTACCTCATCGGCTACAGGTTGACTACAATAAATCACACCAGAGCCACCTAATTTGGCGATAGCAATAGCCATGCGAGGACCAGTCACACTTTGCATAGCCGCAGTAAGTACAGGTATATTCATTCTTACTTTTCCCTTGGTTACCATATCAGTTGACAGGTCTATGCCATCAC
>CAYVEO010000134.1:0-1999 GCA_964449965.1 uncultured Planctomycetia bacterium | reverse complement strand
CCGCTTGATTGTTCCTCAGAACTGGACAACATTTCCACCGCAGCGGAAGAAATGCGCGCAATCGAATCCTGAGATTGTTTGATCAACGAGCGTAAATTTTCGAGCATATAATTAAATGCATTAGCAAGTTCTCCCTTTGCCTGCACGTTTGTTGTCAGGTCCCCCTGGGATATAACAGCCGCCTGTCTTGCCAACAGTCGCATATTCTTTACCATTTCGTTAAATACATTTATCAAAATACCAATTTCGTCGTGGCTTTGTATCTTCACATCCAGATCCAGTTTTCCTTCTCCAACATGACTGGATACTTTGGTCAATTCCTGCACCGGCATTACCGTTGCGTGTGCGGAAAAGACTGCGATTAAAACCACCATGACAACAGTCACCGATACCAGAATAATATGAACTATTCTGTTAATCCGCAGAGGCGCGAGGGCTTCTTTTTCATCTATTTCAGCAAGTAATGCCCAATTTGTATATTGTACAGGATGCCATGAGCCAATCACGGGAATGTTCCTGTAATCCGGATAAACAGCAACTCCGCTTTTACCCGTCAAACCCTCATTTACTCCGATAGTATCCACCCTGACCTTCAGTACCGCATCTTCCAGGAATCTGGATTCTGAAACCATGAGTTTATCCTGATTTACTACGTAAGTCTCCCCTGTTTCGCCCAGACCTTCCCGATCTTCCAGAATTTTGTAAAACTTCTTCATATCCACTTCTATCATCACACAACCCACAAACTGACCTTGCATATCCAGGCAAGGGGTATTTACGTACATGAGGTTTTCGCCTGCGAACTTATTGTAAAACAAATCGGTAAAACAGGTCTTTTCCCTGGCCTGTTTAAAATATGTCTCTGTGGATATATCAGTCCCCACTTCTGCCGTGTGTTTGGTGCTCGTTAACTCTATTTTTCCTTCTGCGGAAACCAGCATGATATCTTCAAACCCCTTAGCCGATACTATTCGATTTATGTGTCCCTCTGTATTCTTAAACAATGTATTGAAATTAGGGTCTGACTTATTTACCTTCCCAATTGATATTTGTTTTAAAACCTCCATTACGATCCAATTTTTTGCAACGCTTTCCGCGTCAAGTTTAAACTCTTCCAATTTTTCATTAATAAATATGGCACGTGTCTTTCCTACGGCTCTTAGACTATTGTACACGTCAGTAAAAATAACAGAGGATATCTTCCTTTGAGCTACAAAACCGATACAAAAAATCGGAATCAAGGTTACAACGAGCAATACGACAACCAAATTTTTCGTCAGTTTCAGCCTTTGAATAACTTTTGCCTTGATCAGCACAAATAAGGAAACATTAAAGGCCAGTATAACGGCAAGGGGTATGACGAGACTCCAATAGATATCCCACATAATTATCTCTCCTGTTTAAATAACAATTTTTCCATGTCCAAAATGCCCATTAATCCGCAATCAATCTGCACCTGCCCCTGGATATAACTACTAATTTCAGCGCTTAATGTAAATAATGCGGTTTCTATATTTTTCCTCACGACGTCGTATATATCTATCACTTCATCACAAAAAACCCCAACAAGACCCTCGGCAGTTTTTATGACCACAACCCGACTGTTCTCTCCAGGAATTACCTTCCCCATATTGAGCAATATCTTTACATCCACAACACACAGGATTTCCCCATGTAAATTCATTAATCCCATAATATGCGGAGCCGTCCCTGGAATGCTTGTTATCTGGAGGGGTTTTGCAATTTTGCTTATTTTTTCAACAGGGATGCCATACAGCTCTTTTCCAAGCCGTATCCCGATAAACTGCAGTATTTGCTCTCCTTCTTTTTCCCGGGGAATATCTTGTATAACCTCGTTTTTATTATCCACCATCAACATCTTCTCCCTGCAACAAACCACTTAAATCTCTAGAAGGCTTTGACATAACAAGAGTTATAGCAATTCCTCAAATTATTTGCAAATGAAAAAGAATTTGACTTATTTCATTTAATTTAATAG
>CAYVEO010000133.1:0-2090 GCA_964449965.1 uncultured Planctomycetia bacterium | reverse complement strand
ATACTTGACTAGGAACTCCCCTTGCGGCGTTTTTTTCTTTGGAAGTTAAGCGCTGTGCCAAGGTCGTTGAGGCGGGATTGTTTTTGATATAAAATTCGTTAATAAAGGCAAGCATCTTTTTGGCACCCCTGCAAACCGCTTGTACAGAAACAGTTGCCCCTGTAATCCTAATAATGTCTTTATTCGTCGAGAGGGAATCTTTTATGGACTTACCTTCAAATTGCTTGAGAAACCTCTTGCGGCTAACCTCGCGCCCACGGCTCTCTCTATAAATCATCACCGCTATATCAAGAATCCTTCCCTCTGTGTTTGTACTGAGAATCCAGGTAATGGGATGAAAACAGCCCAACTCCTCGGTAATTATGGCATAACGGCTTATTACATCACCTTTCTTACCAACGTATACCTGAAAGGTTGTTTCGATATCGGGTCTTTTCAGCAATTCCTTAAAGTATTTTTGTCCCTCGGAAGTAAGGGTTAGAAACTCAGATTCTATCCTATTGCAACCGGTAAAAATTTTTGCAATGGCCTCCTCTTCCTCCAGAAATACCTGAAACTGATAGTTTTCTGGTGGCTCTTCTTCCTCAAGCAAAGATTGACCCGAAGATATCGCAGAGAGAAGGATAATAAACAAGAGTAAAGGCACTAGGAGTATGTATCTTTTTACAACCATAAAATATCATATAACTGCTTTCGTCTTTTTAGCATTATCTCCAAAAATTTAGACAAGGCATTCCAAATTTATAGAATCGTTTCATTTTTAGATTAATCCAAAACGTTAATTATGAGTGTCCAAACGAACCATATCTATTGTGATTTTATCTCTTTACAAAATTGATTCGCCAGCTACGTACAGAGTAGGTTAAAATAATCTTGATAAAGTCTTAAAATTGGCAAATGAAATGCCACCGGGTGGAACTTATTAAGTATAGAAACGCTTTATGTAGATATACCAGGGAAAATATTCCCTGATGTATTTGGGATGTAGGTATCCGACACAATGTCATTTTTAAACAGGATACAAGGTTGTTAAACCAAGAACTGACTCTTTGAGGAAATCCACCACTATCTTTAAGAAAAATACAAGCAGGCATATAAGGGAAGCAATGATACATCCTAATGAAATCTTCCAGAGATAGTCCTGCATCTTCACCCCTCAGGTTTCGACAAATTTTTCTCTGCATTTTCGTATCAGTTCAGCCCCCTCGAATGGGGAGGCAATGAGGGGAACTGAACTTATTACGATTTTTCTCTACCCGTGCTTTGTTATACCACGAATATCGGATATTCCAGAGATACATCTCGCCATTCTGCATAGTGGTAAAGTCTTTCCAGGCTATACTGCTAAAGCCACAGGTTGTTTACTCACCTGACGGTCTATGCCGGATTCCACAATCGGCTCTTGAATTCCTGAATAATAATTTTTTAACAGCATGTACTGATCAAAGAACCCCCGTGCCGAAGCGCCCAGAGGATGTTTAAAATAAATAGCCAGTTGGGATTGTATACCGTAATCTCCCTTCCGGAGGGCAAATTCCATCAGCCTGACCAGATCAATGATCAACGGAGCGGCCAGGATGGAATCCCTGCCCAGCCAGTTTATCTTTGCGCTCATGGGCATGCCCAGCCACCCTGAAAAATCTATACTCTCCCACGCCTCTTTATTATCGCCTCGCGGAGGATAGTAATGGATGTCCACAATATGGGTAAAATGGTTGTAGCCCAGCACAGGCTCCAATACTCCTAATTTGTCCTCCATCTTTGTTTGTCTGTGTTCAGGCATTGAAAGCACCAGACCGTCATTGTTTCCAAGTATATTGGTGCTATACCACCCCTGCAATTTGAGATTCCTGATCTTAAACATCTGACCGAGAACAGTCTTCATAAGGGTTTGACCCGTATTACCGTCTCTTCCTGCAAGAGGGACTTTCTTTTCTTCGGCAAGCTGCAGGATGGCAGGAACTTTTAACGTTACATTCGGGGTGAAATCTACAAATGGACATCCTGTTTCTATTGCGGCAAGTGCATACAACATGGCCGAGCTTATAGATTCGTCATTATCAAGCAATGCCTTTCTGAACTTCAAAATG
>CAYVEO010000132.1:1750-2140 GCA_964449965.1 uncultured Planctomycetia bacterium | reverse complement strand
GGATAGAACAGGGGCTAATCAGTCGGAATCTACCATTGACGAGGTTAAAATAAAAAGTGGGAGTGTGGCTTCTGTCACCGTTCCAGACCGATATGTAGACGCAACCGATGGAGTTTTTACATCTTCTACTTTTGACCCACCGGGTAATACAAATAAATGGGGCACTATTAGCTGGACCGAATATATACCAGTAGGAGATATAAATTTCCGGGTGAATGTAGCAGGAACATGGGAAAATATTGGTAACGACCCAGCCCCAGCCACTCCTTCTGATTTGAGGATAGACACTCAATGTAATACTATTTATTACGAAGCTACTTTTTCTGCTGACGGAGCTCCTTTAAAAGACACCCCTATTCTTGATGACGTTACGATTACATATTTTAAACC
>CAYVEO010000132.1:0-1740 GCA_964449965.1 uncultured Planctomycetia bacterium | reverse complement strand
TCCTGGCAGGAGGTGGCAGAGTAGGGAATAGATTACCCGCATCCTTTACTGGCGGGGGTTGGGGGAAGGGGAGTGAGTGGTAAATTAAATATGGTAGTAAGAAACAAAGGTGACAAAGAGGAGGCATAATAAATAAATGACACAATTAACGGTTGTTTCAGAAAAAGTGGATATGGTGAGGCCTTTAATTAGCGACGCTATCAAGAAAGAAATTGCTGTGATAGAACTTGGTATTAAACAAACACAAAGTATTTTGCAGCAATTTGAAAAAAAATATCGTATGAAATCAGGGGCTTTTTATGCTAATCTTACGAGAGGCAAACTGAAAGAAAATTTAGATTTTATAGAATGGGAAGGAGAGTATGAAACACTAAAGCGATTGCAGGAGCAAATACGTGAGTTAAAAGGTGCCAAGATTGAATATAGATGACTACTTTGCCAGAATTAGAAAGATATTTGAAACCCTTGACATTGTAATTTCTCATCAGGTTCTGATTGAGCATAGAACACCGGAATACGGAAAAATCAAAATACGAGTTGACTTCCTTGACAGGTCAACTTTGTATTTTATGGAGTTTATACGTTGTGGACGTATCATAGAAAGATATAAGTTTTCTTATCATTACCAGAACAAAAAGGGAGAAATGATTTTTAGATATGATAATTCACGCCATTATGCAGAATTAACTTCTTTCCCTTGCCATAAACATATTGGGAAAGATAAAGTGATTGAATCACACTGGCCGGAATTATCCGGAATTTTACAAGAAATTTTAGGTTATATTCAAAGAGAACAAATTTCTTGAGCGACATATCACTGAATCACGCATCCTCTACTGGCGGGAGTTGGGAGAGGGTGGATAAAAATTTATATAAAGTATTTTTGAGGTAATTATGGCATGGTTGTTTATCTGGCGGCGTTTGTAGGTTCTTTAATCCTCATCCTTATTCTCACCCCTATTTTTAAAAAGATTGCCATTCGTTATGATATTCTGGATAGACCTACCTCTTTAAAGAATCACACCGTGCCAGTGCCGTATTTGGGAGGCGGTGCAATCTTTTTAGCATTTCTTTTGCCTGTCTTATTGGAGGGCATGGCAAGGATTGGAGGTTCCCGGGAACTTTTTGGTATAGTTTTTGGTGGAATTCTTATAGTTCTTTTAGGGTTGGTTGACGATATTAGGAAACTTCCCTGGTGGGTAAAATTTATCGTGCAATTCATTGCCTCATTAATACTTATATGGGGTGGCACAAGACTCACAATAGAAATCCTTCCATTATCTTTGAATCTGATTCTCACAGCCTTATGGGTTGTTGGTATTACCAATGCATTTAACATTATAGATGTGATGGATGGTCTATCCTCAGGGGTTGCGTTTATATCCTCTGGTATATTTTTCTTTATCGCTTTAATGACCGGCAATGTCACAGTCGGGATAATATCGGCGAGTCTATGTGGGGCGACCCTTGGGTTTTTAAGATATAATTCTAAGCCTGCCCAGATATTCATGGGTGATATGGGTAGCGGGTTCCTTGGGTTTGTTATTTCTGCAATATCCATACAGGAGAGTTATACAGCCACCAATCCAATAGCACTATTTTCACCTTTACTAATATTAGCAGTTCCTATATATGACACGTTGTTAGTTATATGTATGAGGGTTAAACAAAGAAAGCATGTCTTTAAAGGAAGCCGTGACCATTTTGCATTGCGTCTTGTGGCGATGGGATTGAATGAAC
>CAYVEO010000131.1:0-2171 GCA_964449965.1 uncultured Planctomycetia bacterium | reverse complement strand
GCCTTTAAAGTGAAATTAGCCGTTCCGGCGGTGTTCCTCGTAAACGAGCCCCAATTATTATCAGAACCCTGAACTCCCGTAGACCCGCCTCCGTCGCTGGTGCCGTCCCAGAATAAAGTTGGCCCTGGCACATTAGGAGGTATTCCCGGCGAAGCATTGGTAGTGTCCCAAGATAAGGAGATGTTCGTTCCGACTTTGGCCGAACTAGTTGAGGGGGTTAGATAATCAATATAGACCCTCCTTCCATATGCTTTAATATCAGTGGTAGTATAGGCATTATTTACATAAATATGTAAAGACACGGCATTGTAATCACTTAAATCACCTAGATCTATTTGGCTATCGGGTAACCAGTAATTCTCTCCTCCTTTAACCTTTCCACTTACATAGGTCTGGCAATTTGCAGAGGGGCTTCCCCATCCATATTTTGTTATGCAGGCATCTCCTCGTAAATAGGCACTGCTTCCGAATGCCTGGGTAACCCATGTCCTTACGTCATATTTATAGGCCTGGAAATTGCCCGTATCGCTTATGTAAAGAGTGGGATAGCAATCTTTACTATCCATACTGTTGCAGGTTTCTGAGCTTGTAACTTCATTATTGAAAGGGGCTGTATTCGGGACAGTAGCGCTTAAATTAAAAAGAGGAATTAAGAGGGAAGAAATGAAAATGCCAAAAATAATTATTCTCTTATGTTTTAGGCTCATTATCTAAATTATAATAAACTGGGAAATTTTTATCAAAACAAAAAGGGGGATAAGTCCTTTTGGACTTATCCCCCGCCACCACAAAAGAATCAAGAAAGATCCCATTCAATCTTCTGGTGCGTATCGCGGCACCATCTAGGAGGTCTCCCTTTGTTATATTCTATACCAGGATAAAAACAAAACCTCAAATAATTCACGAATCCATCCCCTTCTTGGGCATAATACCCAAAAACTACCTCCGAATAAATTTGTTTTGGCTTGAATCCTCTCAAGCCACTAAACACCTTGAGTGGCCTTCCTGGCTGTATAGGATTTTCCTCCCTCTCCTCTACGGCCGTTATAGACATCCAAATCTCCTGGTCTGAGTCATTTCTGACATCAGCCCAGAAATTCACACTTTCACCGACTTTTGCCCGGCCGCCCGGGATATGAGGGGTCGCCCACTTCATATCCATAATAAGCAGGTTATCGGGCAAAAAAATCGTATCGATAAATGTTGTAGGCTTCTCCCCGGGCCCCGGCCAAAAAGACCAAGGGTCATTAGGATCACCCGGCCCCTCAGGGCCTTTCCCGTCGCACCCAAGAAACAACAACGATATTACTAGCAATGATATAAACTGTAAAAGAACCAAACCTTGCTTCATTTTCCTTCCCCCTAGATCGTAGTCTCCCTCAATGATACAACGGAAATAGCACTAAGTCAAGCTGACATCTTGAGACCAAAAAAGAGCCTTGTTTAAAGCCCTTTTAGCTCGTTAATGTGCCAACATCTACTCTTGCGGATAAACACTCATAACGTAGCTTGCGGTAATCGCCTTGAAATCTTTTTCTCCAAATATATTCTCTGCCGTCGTAACTTTTAATGCTAATCCTTGTACATTCTTTAAATCCTCAAAACTTCCATCCTGAATATCTTTCTTAAGATTATCCGGATTCCACGCCCCTCCAGTTTTTTCAAGCTCTTTCATGGAAAGCATATACCAAATCGTCTTCACAAATTTTGTTTCGGGAGTTACCTCAACCGCCACATCATAAAGTTTATTAACAATTTCCTGATCTTTAATTTTAGCTTTTTCTGAATCAGAAACAATATAAGACCCCTTAAGATAAATCTTGTTCGCTTCCACTTTCTGGATTGCCCCCTGGAATTCTCTGCTTTCTACCCCTCCAATCATTCCGGGAAATTTATCGGAATATTTATAATAGGCAACAAGCCCGGCAACAATAATCAAAATACCGATCCCCAACCAAATCAGATTTTTATTTCTAAAATACTCCAAACTCATGATTAAATTATAACATTACCAAATCTACAATTGCAAAACATAAGGTTATAAACAAGCAATTTGCTTTTTTAAAAACTGGTTTACCTCGGAAGCGGCAATTCTTTCCTGTTTCATGGTATCGCGATTACGGATAGTAACAGTATCATCTTCAAGGGTTTGAAAATCAATGGTAATACAA
>CAYVEO010000130.1:0-2289 GCA_964449965.1 uncultured Planctomycetia bacterium | reverse complement strand
GACTTATGTCATGTGACCAAGGACGGCGTTGAGGTACTCAACAAATTTCCACGAGAAGTATTTCATGTATAAGGAGAGTATCTTACAGACAGAATTTGTTGATGCATATGTTCATTGTGGATTATCTAAATACAAACCATTACCGGAAGTTGAAAAGGCTATGAAGTTAGCCAGGGTTGACCGTGCGGTGCTGGTTCAATACTTAGGTGAATTTAACAATACTTATATTCAGAATACGGTTACTAAGAATCCAGAAAAATTTGCCGGGGTACTTCTGGTTGACTATACTCAAGATAATGTATATAATGAACTCAAACGTTGGGCCAATACCGGCAGGTTTCGCGGGGTGCGATTCTTATTAGAAAGTCTTGAGTTAAACCCTCTGCTCTGGCAGGAAGCGGTCAACCTTAATCTTAACATAATTGTCTATGAACCGGAAGGCATAGCAAAGGGATTTAATTTGCTCAAAAATTTTCTTAAAAAAAATCCGAAAGCGACTATAATTCTCTCTCATCTGGGTGTTCCCAATCTAAAGAAAGACCCTGAATTCATACAGCATGGTTCTATATATCAACTCAGCGAGTACCGGAATGTTTATTTTCAGGTATCAGGAATGCACATGTTTTGTCCATATCCATACAAGTTGCTTTGGCGAGTGATTAGCCGGGCGCTGGAATCATTTAGTGCAGAACGGATGTTGTGGGGCAGTAACTATCCAGTCTTAGGTAAAGATGAGGATTATGTCAGAGAAGTATCTCTAATTCACTCAGGAGGTTTACCAATTCCGAAGAGTGAGATTCACAGAGTAATGGCCGGTACGGCTCTTGAGATTTGGTTTTCATAAATTGTGGAGGAAAAAGAAATGATGTTAGATGGACAGGTTGCCCTGGTGACAGGTGCAGGTAAAGGCATAGGCAGAGCCATTGCCATTGAGTTAGCCAGAGAAGGAGCAAAGGTAGTTATAAATGCCCTGCATAAATCCTCAGCTGAAAACACATGTAAGGAGTTATTATCCGAAGGTCATGAGTCCGTGGCTTTTGCCGCAGATGTGGGGAATAACAACATGGTTGAAGATATGGTTGCTCAGGTTCTAAAGCGGTTTTGGCGTATTGATATCATGGTAAATAATGCAGCACTTCCAGCAGATATAATTCTTTTCAAAGATACTACCAAGTCTGATAGAGACAATGAGATGGTTACTCTGGAAGGTGCATTCAATTGCACAAGGGCAGTGTTAGATACGATGATTACACAACGCTCAGGTCGTATTATAAATATTTCTTCTGTTGGCGGTAGAACTGGAGAAATAGGTAGAGCAGTCTATTCAGCAGCAAAGGCAGGGATGGATATCTTTACCAGGGCATTGGCTAAAGAGCTTGGGCAATATAACATTACTGTAAATTCCGTATCACCAGGTGCAATTGAAAGTCCAAGGTTTAAGGCTCGGTCAGAGGCTATCCGTGAAGCACATCGTAAACTCATTGCCTTATGCCGTTTTGGTGAGCCGGAAGAAGTGGCACACTTAGTAGTCTTTCTGGCATCAAAAAAAGCCAGTTATATAACAGGGGCAGTGATTCCGATTGACGGTGGAATTACGGATTTATTAGAGTATCCTGAGGAAGATGAGGTATCGTGAAATGGCAAGAGAAATAACGGTAAGTAGCATAATATCTGTAGAACGTCTATCTATGAAGATGGAACAGGATGAATATCTTGAATATATCGGTAAATATATAGTTCTGGCAGGTAAGAGGAAGAGTGATATATCCTGTTTGCCGGAAGATTTTGCCAGCCAGCAGGAGAACTCACAACCAATTACCGGACCAATTGCCCGGTTCATAAGAGATTTGGCAAAGAAGCATAAGATGTATATTATAATGCCTATAATGGAAAGATTTAAAGGCAAGAATTATAATAGTGCTGTTCTTATAGATAGATTTGGTAAAATATCAGGAAGGTATTTTAAAATCCATCCTGTTCCCAACGAGACAAAACAGTTTAAAGTTTCCAGAGGAAGCAATATACCTGTTTTTAAGACAGATTTTGGGCTGATAGGCATCATGATATGTTTTGATAGTTATTTTCCGGAACTGCCGGCAATATTGGCAAGGAAAGGGGCAAGGATAATATTCTTCCCGCATCAACAGAATACGCCTGATTCCGGGACTTATCTACTCCATTTGCGGGCACATGCCATGTTTAATTGTGTATATCTTGTTGCTTCAACTTTTGGGATAAAGAGAGGTGGACACTGGGATCCAAAGAAGAATTACCCGAGTTACATAATAG
>CAYVEO010000129.1:0-2401 GCA_964449965.1 uncultured Planctomycetia bacterium | reverse complement strand
TTGCATCGCGCTCATCATAAGCCTTCTGAGCCACAGGCAGCAGCCTCTTGACGTCCTCATCTTTTGTATATAATGTAACCTGGACCTTATCCACTATAGCGCCGTATTCATCTAATATCTTTGCCCTCAATATCTCAGCGAAGTGGTATATCTTGAACCCTGATTTCTTTGCATCCTTACTAATCCTTAACCAGTTCATGTCCCTCTGCCCCATATGGAATATACCCATCGCACAGTTCAGGTACCTATGTATCTGCCGCTCTAATATAGGCTCAAAATCAATCTGCATCTTTCTTCCAGCCACCTCTATCAGAATACCTAACGGCATGGCATCCCCTTCTTTCACGTCGTCTATCTCAGGACCGATTATCTGGAGTTTACCATCCTCTACCTCGTCAAGTCCTTTACCTTTAAGATATTCAAAGGCAGTAGAATATTTACCCCCGAACTGGACATACATCTGTTCCTTCCTGACCGTCTCACCCTCAAATGCAGCGGCATAAGGAACGGGTATCGGTATCTTTTCAATCTTTACCTTAACGCCGCGCACCTCTATGCATCTCGGAACTATCTTTTTGCTGTCTAATTCCCTCACAAGATGTTCAAACGTGCATATACCGCTTGGCTTGATTTCCGGAATTTCTGTATCTGCGATAACAGGGAATCCCATGTTCATCGCCCCTGCACCTGTGGCATATTTCAAATCATCAACTTCTCCCAATGCTAAGCCAAAGGCAAATACGCGTGCCTTTGTGTAGAGGAGACACTCCCTCGCCTTGCCAGGTTTAATACCGCCGAATGTAAGCGCACTCCTTATAGCCCAGTTCAGCGGATATATCCCTGTAATAGTATCCCTTCCGTAAGGAACTATATAGGTGTCCCATCCCATTTCAACCTTCTCTTCCTTCAACTGGTCTATGATGCTCCTGCCATTAACACTGCTCCCTACAAACGTGAGTATATTACGTTTTTGAAGTTCCCTCACAATCTCTACGGCAGTCTTATTATCAGGCGCTGCACCGAGTATCGCAGCAAATCCGGGCATCCTCCCATCAACCAACTGGATACCCAGCGTCCTTAAGATAGTATCTGTAAAGAAACCATTGCAGTCCGGCTGGGGTTCCTGGTTGTAAACATATCGCACTGCAACTATGATTTCCTCTGCAAGGAGCGTGGCTATCCCTGCATCTAATGCATTACCCAGATAAGGAAGCCATAGTGACTCTGTGGGTTCTTCTCCCAGAAGAGACTTTGCATGTTCTAATACAGGGACAATTTCACCGAGCGTCTTTACCTCTAATCCCATCAGGGCATTAGCCATTGGTAGATAGAATGCAGTCTCTGGGAATTCCACCTTCTCACTCTTACCTTTTTCTGATATGGCTTTGTTTAAAAGTCCCTCAGCCTCCTGGACTACACTCCTTGCCCCTCTAATTGCCGCAGCCGCAACAATACGTGACATAGTTTATACTCCTTTTAACTTCTATACGCCGCAATAAACTTTTCTATAGACCTGTCATAGGTCTTTTCCACCCTCGGCGGGAAATAACATGCAGGCATCTCATTATTAGCCCTGTGATGGGTTATGCAAAGGCAACATATCCCCTTCCTCTCACATGGCTCGTATGAACAGGTACACTGAGCAAGATTCTTCGTTTTCCTGCATTCCATAATTGACCATCTCCTTTTCTTAACTATACATCATCGGCTTGAGTTTGAGCGCATTCCGTTTCTTATCTATATGGTCTATCATCAAATGTGCCCCCTTAATAGGGTCAGATTCAAATGCCCATTTCCCGCCGACAAGTGATTCTACGTCTTCACAAACGTATCTTTCCATATTCTTACTGCCCATGATTGGAAGAGGGGTGCCAAATACCACAAATATTCCTGATGCAACCACATACCATCCGATGGCAATCGCCTTCTCAGACATCCATTCAGGCGCGGCCCCTGCTACAGGGAGTTCACTAATATCATTGCCAATCCCTCCCTCTCTGACCATCTCGCAGCATGCTATCAATATGCGGCTGTTGTCAACGCATGAACCACAGTGAAGGACAGGCGGAATACCCACTGCCTCACATATCTCCTGTAAACCCTTACCTGCAAATTCAAATGCACTCTCAGGTTTTAAAAGTCCTGCCTTTGCACAGGATATGGCAGAACAGCCTGTCTGGACTACGAGGACGTCATTCTTTATCAATTCCTTGACCATAGATAAATGTGATGAGCCACTCTGCATCTTTGGATTATCACATCCTACTACAGCGGCGACCCCTCTTAAGCGTCCTGCTATGATGGCATCATTCAACGGTCTATACGTCGCCCTGTAACGCCCGCCCAGATAATAGAATATGTTCTCTGCCGTAAACCCTGCAATCAAATCCATCTTTTCCTT
>CAYVEO010000128.1:0-2464 GCA_964449965.1 uncultured Planctomycetia bacterium | reverse complement strand
CATATCTCTACCCCGATCAGCATGGCCTAATGTAAGCCATGGGTTTATAGAAAACCTTATTTTGTTACCTTCTAAAGCCTCCTTTGCCATCTTGAGTGCTTCAACATATTTATTTATCTTATCAAAGCCAGGGAATCCGCAAGAAAATTCTTCAGGGTCTATCTTCCAGATTACTTCATCAATATCGTATTTGATACAGTATTTAACCACTTCATCTATGGTCTCTTCTGATTTCCATAAAAGCAGATTTCTTCTAAGCATGTATGTGAGCCTATCCATTATCTAACTCTCTTCATTAAAGACCTATCACCTTTAAATATGTCCTACCAAATTGTCTAAACATCTTCTTGTTGTCCAATAACTCATACAGAAAAATACTTCGCCATATCCTGAGGTATTATATCATGTAACGAGACCTCCTTACTTGATTTTGAACTGTCAACCGCGGCAAACCCTGCAAGTTCAGCTATGGCGGCATCATGGAATGTTGTTAACGGTTTCTCTTTCCCATTCATTATCTGATAAAAGTTTCTGACAAGAAATGTATCGCCATTATAATGGTCACGCTGAAGATAATCAAATTCATAATCCATTTTATCGCTCTTGGTCCCAAATCTTGGGAAGTAGCGAAGATGTCCGCAGTAGTCACCCATATCCACCTCTATAATCCCTTCATCACCTACACACGTATATACCCGCCCTGTATAGCTTCTGGGGGTAAAAAACGTCTGTATGTAAGAGCCTAACACGCCATTTGAAAACTTAAACATACAAATTTCATTATCCTCAATATCGCCTTCCTTTCCAAAAACACACATGTCTTCAGCAGCCTTCGTAGTCCATCCATCCTGAATGCCATAATTAATCGTGTATAGATTGTGGATACTTTCAGGACATTCTATTACTTTATCACAATTACGGCAACGCAAGTCATCAGGGGCGCTACCTCCAAATACAGACCGTTCGGCATAGGCAAATATCTTTGCTATAAAGTGATTGTTATTCAGCATATGCATAACATCAAAATCATGGGTCGCCTTTTCTATAAAAAGAGACGTAACGCGGTCTTTCTTTCTCATCCATCTTCTATAAAAATATGACCCATAATAGCAATTTTGCACACCACGTATAGATTTAACATTTCCAATCCATCCCTTTCCAATTAGTTCCGCTGTTTTCTTTAGAATAGGTGAATGCCGCATACAATGGCCTATTAGAATAGGCGCCCTGTAGGAAGATACTGCCTCTGTGAGTTTAAAAAACGATCTTCTATTTCCTTCAAGTGGTTTTTCCAAAAGCAATGGTTTCTTTGTATGCGATATAGAAAGAAAGTTTTCGAGATGTTTGTCATTTGTACTGGCAATTATGTATCCGTCAAGGTTCTTGTCCTCTTTCTCGAACATTTCATCCGGGTTCGTGTAGAACCTTGTCCTTTCACAGCCCAGTTCCTTCAGTTTAGTCCTTGCGTTTTCAATATATGGGTCTGCAGCAGAAATAACCTGAATTCTTCCCATTGTGCACTCAACACATTCCTTGGCGAGACACTGACCCCTATTACCAAATCCAATAATGGCAATCTTTTTTATCATCGCATAAACCACTTTTTTGTAACGCGAATCCCAAGTTGTGCCATACCATCATCAAGGTCTCCTGTCTTTAAACGTCCAAGCCTCTTAATTATTTCTTTATTTAATTCCATTGTCTTTTATCTCCTATTGTCTCTTTCTCAATAAATCCACGAATTTATCTGCCTTAATCCTCGTTGTCCTTGAATCTACTATTTCCAGTCCCTGTCTTTCATATACACCCCAGGTAGCAACCGAAGAAACATATTCCGTAATCAATTCAAAAGGACCATTTATTTTATAAGGTTTAATCTCATCAATTTTCTCCAGTGCCTTCTTTGCCTTTTCTTTAATTAGCGTCCTTGCCACTTCTTTAGGAAGACAAATGGCTGAGGTGCGATTGATACCCTCTTTAACCACTGCCACTTCTATACCAGGGACATAAGTTCTGGCTTCCTCACAGGCTGCTCTATCACCGGTTATTAATGCCGCAGGGACGTTAAAACATCCCGCCAGGATTATTTCCATGCCAATTTCCCCTATTCTTTTTCCGTTCAACCAAACATTGACGATAGATTTCTCGCAGGACGTATGGTTAAGATTACCATTCTCTACGCCTGCCATGGCATGATGACCTAAAAGAAAGGCAGCAGAATAGGTTTCATCTAAAAGCCACGTTGGTGAAACGGGTTTACCCAGGAATACCTTTACTGCAGGATGGAGTTCCTTATAGTTTATACCACCAGCCCCATGTCCATCCAGAACCAGAATATCCTTTGCTCCTGCTGAAATAGCACCATCCACGGCGGCATTGACCTCGTAAGTCAACAAATTCTTGGATTCCTCATAGTATTTGCCGGTTGGGTAAACCTGGCTCTCAAAATCAACTACACCGGAAA
>CAYVEO010000127.1:2308-2520 GCA_964449965.1 uncultured Planctomycetia bacterium | reverse complement strand
GTATTTAATCAGCCTATTAACATTACTGCCAATGTTAGCAACACTTTGGATATAGATATGTTAGGCGATAGATTGGCATTTGCATTAAGGAATTCAAGATGATTATTTCTGTATTTTTAGGATCAGTACAACTTGATACCGTAGATAGAGCTTTATCTTCTATAAGAAATTTATCATTTCCTTTTATCCAGTTTTCTGCCATTCGGAAGGCT
>CAYVEO010000127.1:1173-2298 GCA_964449965.1 uncultured Planctomycetia bacterium | reverse complement strand
ACAAAGTATCAGTCCGTCCAATTTTGCCTCATATAAGTTTTCCCTGGAGTTTACTATTGTGGGAGGGACATTTGCCGACCTTGCCACCAAGAGGCAGCAGTTTGTTGCTGATTTGGCACAGATTATTACCCAGGGAGAGCAGACTTTAAAAATAAATAAAAGCGATGGTGTTAATGTGCAGGTTGCCATTAAGGGAATAGATATTGATGCGGACTTGGATGCAAGAGATCCTGTTGCCAGCAGATTCAGGATTGAGATGGAGGCAGAATACCCTTTTTTGCAAAGCCAGATACTCAAGGCATTTCCTGCCAATGTTTTTATCGGCGGAGGCATGTCTATACCAATGGGCATTCCTATGGATATGAGTATCGGGGGACAAAATGAAATTACAATTGATAATGACGGCAACGCAGATGCATTTCCTATATTCGAATTTACGGGGCCTTTGACTACTCCCAGTCTGACCAATACCACAACAGGTAAGGTTTTTAATTTAAGTACCAGTCTGGCTTCTGCCTCCGATAAGATAGTAGTTGATACCTTTTTAAGGACTGTGGTTATTTTGCCTGCTAACAGCAACGGTAGGAGGTTTGCTTCAGGGGATTTTTGGACAGTTGCTCCCGGGAATAATCTGATCAGGCTTGGTGGTTCTCCAACCACAGGCTTTGTCACAATTACTTTCCGGGATCATTATTACGGAATATGATTACACCAGACTTTAATCTTTTTGTAAAAAATTTAACAAATAATGATGAATTTGACTTGCCTTTTTTAAGCATTGAGTTTGCAGATGAGCTAAACAAGGGCAAGAATGCCAAGGCCGCCTTCGATTACGAAACCATCAGGAAGATTGCCGATTCCTACAATATTACCCCCCTTTTCATCTTGACTGGCGGGACTAGGGAAATTAGGATCGAAAAGGACGGCACATCCATATATCTGGGGGTCATTACCGACAGCACGATCAGCAAAGATGATAAGGGACTTTTAAGAATTGACATTGCCTCTGTTGGTTTTGCCAACCTTTTGAATAAAAGAAGGACAGGGCAAAAAAGAGTCTTTGTCAATACTGATGCTGGCACAATCGCTTCCACCTTAATCAGCGAAAGCCAGGCTTCTGACCCG
>CAYVEO010000127.1:322-1163 GCA_964449965.1 uncultured Planctomycetia bacterium | reverse complement strand
GGACAGGACTTTCAGGTTTGACAATATCCTTGAGGCAATCTTCAAGATGAGCAACGAGAACCTTCTGAATGGCTTTGACTTTGAGATTGATAACTTAAAAAAATTCAATGTATTTTTCCCGCAGAAAGGTTCTAACAGGGAGGATATTTTTATCGATGAGCATAACATAATCTCCTGGAGGTTCAGGAAGCCCTTGGTCTTGAATCTGACCAACAGGATCCATGTTTTGGGCGAGGGGTTTGAAGATAACCTGGTCTTTGTCACCAGAACATCGCCTGCTTCCTTTAGGCAGGCTTTCGGACTTTTGGAAGGCATCCTGTCCGAAAGGGATACAGGCACAGTAGTCAACCTTAATGACAAAGGCGACAAGTTTTTAAATGACAATCAGGGGCCAAGGCTTATAATTGAGATCGTGCATAAAGACGGCTTCCCTGATTTGTTAAACTATGAAGTAGGCGACAGCTTAAAAGTCAGGATACCGGAAGCCGAAGTTGAAAATGTTTTCAAAAGAGTCAAGAAAAGAACTGTCAAAATAGACACACAAGAACAGGCTCTTATTACAATACAGGTGGAATAATGGAAGAACTTACTAAAATTATCAACGATTTGAAGGCCAGGATAGAACTCTTGGAGAGGCTGGTTAACCTTAAGAACATTACCATCCCTGATGACGGCAAGATAGTGGTTGACAAAAAGGCAGTCGACCCCACGGCAGAGAATGGCAGGATATACTACAATACTGCCAGCAATAAGTACAAGGTAACTGAAAATGGAGTCTGGAAAACGATAACAACTGCATAATGAAAAAAATTACTATTGATATACCTGACGAATTGGAGCA
>CAYVEO010000127.1:0-217 GCA_964449965.1 uncultured Planctomycetia bacterium | reverse complement strand
ACTACGGAAGTTAAGGACAAAATTAAGGTCAAGGCAAGCAAATGATTTTGTATAATAAGTCCCCCGCTCTTGGTTAAAATTATCCCAGTATGCTATTTACCTTAAGAAGTGGAGCTACCCAACATCCTGAAACCTCTGTCTTGCAGATGGTAACTGACATGATTTCTACCCAGGGAGTCAAGGACTTAGCCACCGATTTTAAAGTACAAGAAAAAGC
>CAYVEO010000126.1:383-2550 GCA_964449965.1 uncultured Planctomycetia bacterium | reverse complement strand
CTATTGATATGTTTTGATTAGTCGCAGCCATGTGAGTATATGTTTGATAGTCAATCCCGATTATATCGGGACAATCTATGACCTATCTAACATTAAAGTAACAAACTATACCAGTAGTTGTCAAGAGGGATTTTTGTTAAAAGATTTATTCGTGGACGCAATTTTTGTCCACTTGCTTTTTGGGCCAGAATGCCAACAAAAAAGGCATTGGGTGATGAAGTGTGATAAGAAAAAAGAAGCGAGCGAGCTCGCAAAGCAATGGATGCGAATGCATACCACTTCTTTTCTATTCACCATCGGATATCCCAATGCCTCTTGCATTTGAGTTGCTATTGCGAGCGGGTTGCGTACAGTGTGCGCTTATTTTACTTCCCTGAAGTAATTACCAGGATGGTCAGCCCGGTGTAGGCGAGGATCATCACACCCGTGATGAACGCTGGGTTGAACAGGATGTGCATGACATCCTCCTTTCATCTGATGATATGGTGGGGAGCAGCAATAAGCAACACGAGGCTTGCTGCGAGAATCAAGCACAGCATGAACCCCAGTTGACTCCAGCTTGCTCCTTCCTCATCCGGATACGCGCTGTCGTCGATGTCGTCCATCGGTCTTCCTATCTTAGCAATGGCAACGAGCCGATGCTAATCTGCCAGACCGAAAACGCGATCAGCAGAAGTGCCAGGAAGATCGATACGAGAGTTGACCAGGACGAGCTGTTTTTTGGCTCGTCGCGGTAGCCTTGGCAGGTACTCATGACATACTCCTGGATTCACCCTGCTCTTTTCGGGCACAAAACGGACAGAAAGGCGAGGCCCACGGAGATGAACAGAAGGATTAGCCATATGCCCGATGGCATTCCGGTCGTGATTGGAATCACGAAGAGAAATACCAGGGCTGCTGCGAGTAGAAAAAGCCAGAGAAGATACTCAAGCTTTCTCCAATGTGTGTTGGGCAAAAACGCCCAAAAGACAAAAAGACAAGCTCCACCAAGGAGCATGCCTATGCCGGTCAGAACAGTTTCCATGTCGATTCCTTTCGGATTCAGCAGGCAGAATTGCCTAGAACTTCCGCTCGTAAGCCTTTGCCGTGGACATAATCCATTATCGGCAAAATAGCGTGCGTGTCCTCATCTTCTAACCCAATGTCTACCGTGTGGGTCAGAGGATCTCCGTTGAAGCGCAAGCAGATGACCTGGAGGTCGTTTAGCTCCTCATCAAAGCTTGCATCAGCAGCGAAAGAAAGAGGGTTTGGAACGTCCAATACCCTGATCGTGATCATAGTTGTCTCCTTTCGGGTTCATCAAGCCCTTTCCTCGCTAAGGATAGTGACGTCCAGGCCGTTTCTTTTGATTGCCTGTATCACTCTCTCAACGACTTTCGGATCGGGATCGTGGAAGTGAATGATGATCGAGTGATCGGTCAAATGGCTTGTCGCCATAACATAAGAGAAGCTTGATAACTCCTCCCAGGTAGTCTCCCAAAACACACTCATGTTCGGGATATTGGCAAGTTGCACGTAGGTGATAGTCATGCTGTTTTCTCCTTCTTTCGGGCAACGGAACCCGGTCATTTTTAAGGCTGAGAGAAAAAGATCAGCCAGACAAGGAAAAGAAAATAAACCATAATTGGAATCAGCCCGACGAGAATCTGTCGGTTGCTGGACATGTCCGTTCCTTTCTCTTTCAGCAGGCAGAATCGCCCAGGACTTCCTCTCGCAAGCCTTTGTCGTCAACGTCATTATCCGGTTGTGCTTCGTCCCCGTCTTCTTCTAGAAACGTAATGAGTACTAAGTCGTCGACAGGTGAGTAGCCCAAATAGAGAACGTGCAGATGGTCCAAACCGCTAGAGTTAGGGTCGGAAGCATGCAATTTCTTGATTAAAACCATGATCGCATCTCCTTTCGTGTGTTGTCGGTTATCGGAAAGAGCAGACTCGCCTGAAGTTGCCTAAGGCGACAGTCTGGTGAGCAGGAGGGGCGGTTTCTCCTGTCTCTACTTGTCAGAAATTAGTTGTTGGCGTGTGGTAAGCTCGGTGGCCACCACAAGCACGATACTGAACAAAGCCCATGCGAAAAATGCGAGCACCATCATTGGTCCTTGCAGTCTCATCACGAGAATGAGTACTGCTGTTCCGCTGAAGGTGAAGAGTAGCCATGTTAGCCACCCTTT
>CAYVEO010000126.1:0-299 GCA_964449965.1 uncultured Planctomycetia bacterium | reverse complement strand
CGCTACATCTGCCAAAAGGCGGACTTTGCGGGGTAAACAATGTCAAAGTGCGGTCCCGCTAAGCGGGACAGTAAGTTTAGTTTTGAGTCTTGAGAGATGAGTTAGGAATAGCAATTACTCAGAACTCAAGGCCAGCGCCGTTGGCGGGGCGTACTCACTACTCAAAACATGCTTAGGCTGATTTTAACAGCGGGGTATAGTAAAGTCAAAGCCACAAAAAAACCACTCCTTCCGAGTGGTCTTTTTGAAAATATTGAAAATGGAGTTTAATTTCAACTCTACAGTTGCGCCAGTCTCGC
>CAYVEO010000125.1:0-2634 GCA_964449965.1 uncultured Planctomycetia bacterium | reverse complement strand
ATGTTAGACTATTATAATTCCTGTATGTACCAGAATATTAAGGAAGGGATACATGGTCCTGGATAAAGATAGCATAAATAAACATTTAGAATTATTGCGGAGATACGTTTCTGACCTGATTGGTTTTAGCCAGAGTATCAGTTTAGAAGAATTGCAGAATGAGCGGAAAAAGCAATATATGGTCCTTTATCCTCTTACTATGGCTATTCAATCCTCTGTTGATATAGCCAATCATATTATTGCAGAACGTTCATTTAGAAGACCTGAGGAGAATAGTGAAGTCTTTAAAATTTTAACTGAAGAAGGTATATTGGAAATAGATTTTGCCGATGAACTTAAAAACATGGTAAAGTTTAGGAATTTAGCAATTCACCTTTATTGGAAAGTAGATATAGAAAAGGTATTTGATATCTTAAAAAACCATTTAGGTGATTTCTCTAAATTTGAGAAATGTATAGTGGAATATATTGAAAGAGAAAGACAGTGAAAAAGATGTATGAGCGTAAAAAAGGTTTTACCCTTATTGAGGTAGTGTTTGCCCTGGCTGTATTACTCATAGGGTTGGTTGGTGTATTGTCATTATTCCCTGTAGGCTTGACAGCCAGTAAGAAGGCAGGAGACTACACCACAGCCGCCCTCGTCGCAGAACAGCAGATAGCAAGTATGAAAGCAGCAGGATATGATATATATGGAAGCATTTCAACTCCGCCATCAAAAGCATGGGAGAAAAGCATAGAACCTCCCGGGTTTGATTATTATTCCTCCTTTGGCATGAGTTTACCTGAAGGATTCTCGTGGTCAGCATTGGTTGAAACCACAGGTATTGATAATCTTAGAAAGGTTACATTGTCTATCTACTGGGTAGATCAACAGGCAGGAGAACCTCATAGAGGGTATCGTGTAGAAAAATTTGTTACATACTTAGCAAAATACAATTGAAAAACAATGATATGAAAACGCAAAAAGGTTTCACCTTGATGGAATTATTGGTGGCAATCGCTATCCTGAGTATCATCTCTATCAGTTGCTATATCGCGTTTGATACAGGATTGAAATCCTGGCGCATGAGTGAAGCAAGGGTAGAGCGTTATCAAAACGCCAGAGCCGTTCTTGACATGATGGCGAAGGACTTTCAAAGTGCTTTTATAAGCTCTACCAATAGAAATATATATAGATTAATGGAGAATGCCTATGGTATATATTTTACTACAAATTCGGTTAGCATAGCAACAGACATATACCGTGTCGGATATTCATGGGCCGGGAACAATCTTATAAAGGGAATAAATGCAAATTATGATACAGGCACACCTGATCCGGCTTATGCTGTAGGTAAAGTTGACCAGTCTTCAAATTTGCTTATATCAGAAGGTTCAGGATGTTCTGTTACTGGCCTGAGTTTTGAGTATGGACATTATGTGAATACTACAAATAGAGACAATGGGGTAATGACGTGGAGTAACATCACATGGGATTCCAATCTTAATAATGTGACAAATCTTTATAGAAATGATAATATAAATAAAAATCCTGATGGATTACCTGAAGCGATTCGGATAGGACTGGCGGTCCGAGATGAAAAAAGTTATGAAGCAGCCCAGTCTTTTTATACGATTGTATATCTGCCAAATGCAGAGTGAGGGTATGCATGAATATTAAAAATGAAAAAGGTATAGCCTTAATTATGTCCATAGGCATAGTAGCCATGCTTGCTATTATCGGGACGACATTTGCCATCAATATGCGACTGGAACAGAAGGCAGCCGCCAATTATATGGCAAGTGTCAAGGCAAAAATATTAGCTGAAGGAGGTATTAATGCTGGCATTACTGCCATGAAAAAATATGCCAGTGACCAGACTTATGATAACCCATACGAGCATTGGAGATATGGTTACTATTCAGACGAAGGTATTGTTACCAGCGCAAGTGGTACTAATGTTACTTGTGGTTCTCCAAATTGGATAACTAATGCCTTGCAGAATAAAATAGTAAAATTCATTACCGCAACAGGGGAGAGAATATATAAGATATCCAGCAACACTACCGATACTTTAACACTGACAGTAGCACATACTCTACTTAACCCACCACCTACTTATTATTATGCCTTTCCCATATACCTTGAAGGGATTGTGGTGATAACCCCTGCTTCTTCTGATGATACTATTACCTGTAGAAATATTAATGGCGAATTTCCATCTTGGGAAGCATCATCCCTGGTTGATGCCACTACGCCACTTACCATTAAATTTATCAGCGGCAAGGCTTCTGGTAAGGCTTTTAGTATCACTGCAAATAATGGTAACACTCTTACCTGTGGGACATCTGCAGACTTTGGTGACAAAGGAGTGCAAATTAACGATGAATTCATTATAACATTACCATCCATCCCACAGGTTTCGTTGAACCGCTGGCAGGCAAGAGTGATTGACTGTGCCCGGCAAATATATGTGAATGACAGAAGTTCTAATATTAGGACGATATTAGACAATCTAGGTGTTGCTATTGGTTCTCCACTGCCAGTAGATATTGGGACAAATGCTATCTATGGCATTATTACCAAAAGACCTTCAGATGGATACTTGACAAAAGAAGATGTCCGATACATATTAAGGATCAACAGCTCCACTAT
>CAYVEO010000124.1:0-3002 GCA_964449965.1 uncultured Planctomycetia bacterium | reverse complement strand
CATACAGATTCAGCGGGTTTGAGGAAGGGTCTCTTATATTTTTTAATTATGAAAAAGTGCTTGACAATATAATGTATCCTGATATAATATACCAAATGGTCGGTTTTTTTAGAAAAGGAGGGGGGAGCGATGTGTACTATATTAGCCGTAGGTCTATTGTTGTTAGCTGTGTTGGCCGGATATCTGGTATTACTGAAGGCATGTGACCAGAAGGGAAAACTCAAAGTCATAGGTCAGGTTATCAGCTGGATAGTCATAATAATCGGATCTATAGGGATAATCTGTTCTATGGCGGCAATTCATTGTTATTCGGGATGGGGCAATTTTTACAAAAAAGGAGCATGCTACGGCAAAGCCGGATGCGGCGTTTATCAGAAGCAGCCCGGGCAATGTCAAAATAGAGAAGGCAGTTCTTCCGGAGAGGGCGAATAAGTTCTAAAAGTTTATGTATACCAAAGGTGAATTGACGAGAGAAAAAATTATCAGGGAAGCAAGACAGATTGTTAACAGAAAAGGTCTTATGGATACGAGCATAAGCGACATCATTTCTGCTACAGGACTAAAGAAGGGCAGTCTGTATTTTCACTTTTCCGGGAAAAATGCTTTGTCATTGGCCGTGTTGGAAAAGTCAAGAGATGAATTCCTGAAATTCCTGGATTTATCGCTTGTTGGCAGTACACACGGAGACCGTCTTGACAATTTTTTCAACGAAGTCATAAGGTTTCACAAAAGCGCAGGATTTATAGGCGGATGCATATTCGGTAATACTGCGCTGGAGATGAGCGACAAGGATAAGCGGGTTTCCGCTTTCATTGAAAAGGTATTTGCCGAATGGGCCGGAAAGATACAGAAGGTGGTTAAAGCCGCACAGAAATCAAAACAGGTGCGGAACGATATTCCTGCGGGTATCCTTGCCTGTAACATAATTGCAGGCATTGAAGGCGGTATTATGCTTGCACGGCTTGGGAAAAACAAGAAACCGCTGAAAGACTGCCTGAATTCCATGAAAACTCTGCTCGGACTTAAGGTGTAGGGTTTTTATGCGATAAAAAGGTGGTCTGGGAAAGGAGGGTAATTATAATGAAGGTTATTGGCGTTTCAGGAAGTCCGAGGAAAGGACATACTACAGATAAACTTGTGCAGGAGGTGTTAAATGGGGTTGAATTTGATACAGAATTCATTTCACTTGCAGGCAGGAGAATAGCTCCCTGCATTGCCTGTATGCGGTGTGTTGATGATAACATCTGCAAGGTAGAAGATGACATGAGCAAGCTCAGGCAGAAGATAGTTGAGGCAGATGCCTATGTTATTGGGGCAGCCAATTATTATTCAGTCCTTAACGGGCTTACCCATTGTTTTCTTGAACGCTTTTATCAGTTCAGGCATCAAGAGGGGAAGGCAATAGCAGGTAAGTTAGGGGTAGCAGTGGGTGTAGGCGGCGGGATGCCTGATTTTCCTGTTCAAAATATCCAGAAGTTTTTTGAGTATAATCAAATAGAATGCGTCGGTTCGGTTACGGCGCAGGGCGCAGCCTCGTGCTTTACATGCGGCCACGGAGAGACCTGCAGGGTAGGGGCGATTCACATGTTTTTCGGTCCAGGGACAAAAATCACAGATGACATTATCCCTGACCTGGCAAAACAGCCCATAAAAATACAGGATGCCCGCGCTCTAGGCAAAAAGCTCAGCCAGCGCCTGAAAGAATATGCCGCAGCTACTTAAACGGGATTTGTAACGGTAATGATATCCATTATTATACCCGTACATAATGAAGAAAAAGCCATCAGAAAGGTTTTGGAGAGTTTACCGTATGGCGATAACGTTGAGGCAATTTTTGTGCGGCGTGATATGTTTCTTTAAAGTCTGCAAACAATTCTATACATTGTGGAATGAAATCCATACATTAAACACTTTTTATGTAAACTTGTTTGGATTTGATTTATCAGGCCAATAATAGCAAGTATCGTAACTATCTATATTGCAATATGTTAAAGAAAATTATATAATGTCTATATCATCCTCGTGTTTGGCATGAAAATTGCTATATAAAAGGTGTAGAATAATGTGCTATTTTTAATATTATGTTACATGCGTAGGAAGAGGTAAAATTGAGAAGATATATCTTTTTGCTTATCTTATTTACTATCCTGGTTTATCTCAATTCTTTTGGCAATGCCTTTGTATGGGATGACCTGAACAATATTGTCAACAACGAATCCTTAAAATGGCCGGTGGCATGGAATGATGTATTCTTTAAACTCCAGCCTCCAGCCCGGTTTTATAGGCCGATACCATTCCTTACAATAACATTAGACCATTTATTTTGGGGGAAGAACCCTGCGGGCTATCATTTAACCAATCTTATTTTTCACTTGTCCAATGTTGTACTCGCATTTTTTATAACGCTCTGGCTGTCAAAGTCACGTTTAATCTCGTTTACCTGTGCAATCTTATTTGCTATACATCCAATACATGCTGAAGCAATAACTTACATATCCGGCAGGTCTGACCCTGTCTGCGGATTCTTCATTTTTTCCGCATTTTTGTTTTATCTGAAGTCACTTGATACTATTGGATACAGGCAATTAGCATATCTTGGCGGGTCATTGTTTTTATTTTTGCTGGGTTTGTTATCCAAGGAGATTGCTATCATCCTTCCATTCATTATCCTTGCTTATGAGCACTTATATTCAAATAGTCATTTCAAGACATGTTTTAAAAGAGTTATACCCTTCTTTGCAGTTTTAGCAGCATTCCTGGCATTTAGATATATTTGTGTAGGCAGATTTAATTCTGGAATAGACTTGAGCAGGATATTACTTATTCCTCAGACTTTGCTATATTACATAATGCTTTTAGTATTACCTGTTAATCTCCATATGCAGCACAGACTGGAAGATAGCCTTTTGTTTGTTAATATGCCTGTTATATTATCATTCTTAATATTTACAGGGTTTATATTCATCATCTTACGGTTTGCCAGAGAAAAATTTATGAAATTC
>CAYVEO010000123.1:0-3033 GCA_964449965.1 uncultured Planctomycetia bacterium | reverse complement strand
CCCCCTGACATCACAACACCTTTGTCTATGATATCTGCGGCCAATTCAGGCGGGGTTTGTTCCATAACTCCCTTTGCACCCTGAATAATCTCAAGCAAAACAGGCTTTATGGCCTCATTTGTCTGAGCTTCTGTTATCTCAATGGTACGTGGGAGTCCTGAAACGCTGTCTCGGCCTCGAATCTCCATTTTTCGTCCTTCATTCTTTCCGTCAGCCTCAAACGTGGCATTTCCAATCTCAATTTTTATAAGCTCTGCTGTACGCTCACCGATGAGCAAGTTGAATCTCTTTTTAATGTAGCTAATAATAGCATCATCAATTTTATTCCCGGCCACGCGTACAGAACTATGCACCACCACCCCGCCAAGAGAGATAACAGCCGATTCTGTAGATCCGCCGCCGATATTAACAATCATGTGCCCCGCAGCTTGGGCTATGGGGACTTTGGCACCGATTGCAGCAGCCAAAGGCTCATCTATCAGATACGCCACTCTAGCACCGGCTGCCATGGTCGCATCCAGTACCGCACGGCGTTCTACCTGTGTAACACCGGAAGGAATACAAACCATAACCTCAGGCTTGAAAAAGCGGGACGTACCGCATGCTTTGTCTATGAAATACCGAAGCATAGCTTCGGTTATGGTGTAATTGGCTATCACGCCGTCTTTCAAAGGCCGTAAAGCCACTATATTACCAGGTGTTCTCCCAAGCATTTCTTTGGCTTCCTTTCCCACAGCAACAACCCTATCCTCCTCAGCAGTCACAGCTACAACGGTGGGCTCATTTAAAACAATTCCCTCTCCTGCGAGATATACCAAAGTGTTTGCAGTTCCCAGGTCTATGCCAATTCTTTTATTCCACATTTTACATTTTTCGCTTTGCGTTCTAATATATCAAACTATATCTAAAGTCTATCATTTTCTCCCAATTGACGCATGATCTGTTTGATTATATGCGTGCATCTAGCAACTTGCAAGTATTATTTTATGGTATGCTATAATTCAACTGCCTAAGTTATGAGCATGAGAAAACAACTGATCGCCATGGGACTCGCCCTCCTTTTTATGCTCATCGGCACGGGTATCGTCATCCTTTACGGTCAGGGTTATAGATTTGGATTCGATAACGGGAAGATTGGTCTCTCAGGAACAGGCATGTTGGTTGCCACAAGTAACCCAGACGGCGCGCAAGTCTTTATCAACGGCCATCTCACAACAGCCACCAACAATACCATAAATCTTTTCCCGGGTGATTATACAGTTAAAATTGTAAAAGAAGGCTATTTTCCCTGGGAAAAAATGATTACTGTTCAGAAGGAAGTTGTATCCAAAGCAGAAGCCTTGCTTCTTCCGCAAGCGCCCAAGCTGGAAAGTCTCACGACCAATGGGGTTGCTACTCCTACGATAGATCCTTCAGGCTCACGTCTGGCCTTTGTGGTCGCCTCCCAATCAGCGCGTAAAAACGGTATCTATATTCTTGATATGACCAACCGCCCGGTTATTACGCTCTCCAGCTCCTCACTTCAGATTGCAGACGATACGGTGGATTTTTTCTCCAGAGCTCACCTTTCCTGGTCCCCTGACGGAAAACAAATCTTAGCTTCCATCTCAGGAACACCTGAAAACACCACGTACTATTTGCTAGAGGCCAACGGACTAAACAACAATCCCCAGGATATTACCGCCACACTACTTTCAGTTCAGGCACAATGGGAAAAAGATCAAAAAGATCTCGACGCTGCACGGCTCTCTACCTTCAAACCAGAGCTTCGCAAATTTATAAACAGTAATTTTACTATTCTCTGGTGGGCTCCGGATGAAACCCGAATTCTTTATACCGCATCAAAATCCGCTACTATACCTATAATTATCAAACCCAGACTTATTGGCTCAAACTCTACCTCAGAAGAACGTGAGATTAAAGAAGGCAATATATACGTATACGATGTGAAAGAAGACAAAAACTATTCACTGAAAATAAAACCCGAGGAACATACCTGGGTGAGCTGGTTTTCCGATTCCAGGCATATTATCTACGTACACGACAAAAAGATTGATCTTTTAGAATATGACGGTACGAATAAAACTACGATTTATGCAGGGCCGTTTATGCCCGAATATGTCTTTCCGTGGCAAAATACTACCAAAGTAGTCATTCTTACCAACTTGGGAAATGAGGACTCTCCGGCAAACCTCTATACAATCGGCCTCAAATAAGAACTACTACTTCGGTTTGGCTATCACCAAGAGACGTTTCCACGTTGTACCAGGAGGCCAGCAGGTCTGCAAAATAAGGGTCTCTTGCCCGCTCTCCTGACTTTTCATCAAGTAAGATACATCCGATGGATCTACTATTTTGGTATCAGTTACCAAATAGTTGTGGCGTCTGTTTTCAAAAAAGAGCACCACCTCATCCATAACCTTCAGATCTTTTAATAGATAGAATAAGGCGTTGTAACGGCCGACATCCCAGAAATTATCAGTGGAATGAGCAAAGAGGTAGATATTGCCCGCTTGTCCCGGGAAAACCGATCCTTGGGCGTGTGCGACCCCTTTCTGCAAAGCCGGAAGAAATTTTTTCTCGTCGCTGGGGTCGACGTTTGGGATAACATTGGCATTTGCACCAAGTTTGGGAATAAGAATAGTGAAATTGCTGTCTTTTGGGACCATAATTTGCTCTTTCGGTCCTGCCAGTACAGCGGCTAACCCACCGGCTGCACGGCCTTCGGCATCCGCATGCGCAATCACCTGCCCCAACGGATTTAAATCAGGCTCAGCAATGGTATAGTGAACACCTCTTGCCTGCGCTATACGAAATTGAATTTCATAGTAAAGCGACGGCCCGAAAGTAGCTGCGATACCAAAAATGGAGAAAAGCAAAAGAAAATTTCCGATTGTACGAAGAACAAGAAAGCGAATAACGTCAGTTCTGCTCATGATTCTAATTCTACGGTAGTTTGTGCTAGAATACAAATTAATCTTGCCCTCGTAGCTCAACGGATAGGGCAGACCCGTCCTAAGGGTACGATAGGGG
>CAYVEO010000122.1:0-3253 GCA_964449965.1 uncultured Planctomycetia bacterium | reverse complement strand
ACACCCTTTTTATTTAAAAGTCAATCCTAACTTACACAAAAAATATTATATTACCTAACATGTTCGTTTTTTTCGTTTTTAATGAAAAGAGTTGATTTTTCAGATTGGGTGTGTTAAAGTATTTGAAGAAACAGGAAGATTGGCGGTTTAGTGATATTGCAGAAAAAGGAGCATGGCAATATGATGAGGTTAGGCAGTAATATTTGGTCATTTCACAACTCAGTTAATTCCGGGAAGTTGAACCAGATTGAATGGTTGAAGATGTGCAGGGAAGAATTGGACCATGATGGGGTTGAGATACTGGATTTTGGGACCCCGGAACGGACAGAGTCTTATCTAAAAAAGATAAAGAAATTAACCACAGATTTACATTTAGAGATTTATGCCGTTTCATGCGGCAGCAACTTTGGGAAAGCCACTGAAAAAGATAGAAAAGAACAGGTGGAATATGTGAGTAAATGGATAGATATAGGCTATTTTTTAGGAGCCCCCGTAGTCAGATATTTTGCAGGCAGTCCTGAGGATAATAGTGAAAAGACGTGGGGAGAGATGGTCCGATGCACTAAACTCTGTATTAAATATGCAGAGGCAAAAGGTATTGTACTTGCAGTCGAGAACCATAATCACAACGGGTTTATCCAGACATCAAAAGACGTGATAAAACTTTCCAAAGAAGTGAAATCGCCATATTTTAGGCTATGTCTTGATACGGGGAATTTTAGGGACCTTTATACGTCCATAGAGAAGACTGTTAATCTTGCAGCGTTTGTGCATGCAAAGTTATATGACCTGGATAAAGACGGGATTGAGAAAAGATTGGATTACGAAAGAATATTTAAGATTTTAAAGACGGCAGATTATAGGGGGTATATGAGCGTGGAATTTGAGGGAGAAGAAGATGAATTTTCTGCAATGAAACGAGGCTGTGCATATTTGCGAAAGATGATGCTCTCGTTAAGCGTATAGTTAAGTAAGTTAAGAGGATATATTTATGGGAGGGCCGGTTCAGGACCTTAACATTCTAATCGTTACGGCGGCTGTTCTTTCTTTTATCGCCATTCTATGCAAGCAGCCAGTCATAATTGCCTATATTATAGGCGGTATCCTGGTTGGTCCATGGGGCATGGGGTGGATAAATGAATTGGAATTCATCACAGCGGTTTCTTTGACGGGGGTAACGCTGCTTTTGTTCCTGGCAGGCCTTTGCCTCCATCCGGAACATCTGCGCCGCCTATTCCGCTCCACCTCTATAGTTACGACGGCAAGTTGTCTCTCGTTTTTTATAATCGCATTTCTCTTTGCTGCAGCATGGCAGTTCGCATTGAGAGATAGTATATACATCGGACTTGCCCTGATGTTCTCCAGCACTATCGTAGCGGTTAAACTTTTGCCCACCACAAAACTGCATCATGGAAAGATAGGAGCTATTTGTATAGGCATTCTCATCGCCCAGGACTTGATTGCAGTGGCTATTTTGGTGCTTATCCGCGGTCTTAAAACAGACCATATTGCCATTCTTGATCTGGCAGGCCTTTTTGTCAAATTGCTCATCCTTGCCGCATTGACTTTTGTATTCGAGCAGTTTGCCCTGAGAAAGGTATTAAGGATTGTTGACCGATTCCACGAGACCATTTTTATAATAGGACTGGCGTGGTGCCTTGGCATAGCTATGATTTTTGACAGGGCTGGGTTGTCCTATGAAATAGGAGCCTTTTTTGCCGGGGTTGCCCTGGCAAGACATCCTATTTCCCTTTTTATCTCTGAAAGTCTAAAACCATTACGGGATTTTTTTCTTGTCTTGTTCTTTTTTGCCCTGGGGGCAAGGATAGACCTATCGCTAATGAATGCGGTCATTTTACCGGCTATAATACTGGCACTGGTTTTTGTCATACTCAAACCTGTATTGTTGAACTGGTTTTTCCGTTTAGCGGGACAGGAGCCGGCTCTGGCAAGGGAAGCAGGATTGAGATTGGGACAGGCGAGTGAATTTTCATTGTTGATTGCTATCCTGGCATTAGAGTCAGGGCAGATTACGAATCAGGCATCTCAGCTCATACAGATGGCTACGATTTTCACAATATTGCTCTCGTCGTACGCCGTTATTTTCTCATACCCAACCCCGATAGGCACGCGGGAGAAATTAATCCAGGACTAAATCTCAGCAATTATTTCTCCTACAGGGGATTTGTACTGCAATTGACAAAAGCCGGAAAAACAGAATGAGAGATAACATATCATCCTTATCAGAAAAGGTTGTTTTGGTTGGTGTCCTCAACCGCCTGAAAGATTTAAAGATTGCATCCTGCCTGCACTGGTATAGAATCCCTGTTAAAAAGTGTCCTAAACGCCCCATAGAATACGTGGCATTTTACCAGACGTCACGTTTTGGTTCTGAAGGAAAAAGTATAAGGTCTTACGCAAAGGTACTTGGCAGAAATAAAGTTAAACGTAATGTCCTTTTACCGGATGAACCCCACCATCCGCGTGCAGAGGAATTTTATTACAAGTTCCGTCTCTCCCCTTTAACATCGTTGCCGAAACCCGTAATAAACCAGAGCCGGCGAAGGGTCAGTTTTGCCTTCACTACGCTTAACCGCCTGTTAAATTCTAATGAACTCAGTCAGGTCTTTGACATACCGCCTCTGGAAGAATTATTGTCCATGGAATTATCAAGATTAAAAATCCCTTTTTGGAAAGAGTTCGGCATCTATAAAAACCGACGCCTTCTTTACCGTCTTGATTTGGCAATCCTCTGCAATTCAGGAAAACTGGCGATAGAATGCGATAGCGAAAAATGGCATTCTTTGCCCAGACAGAAAAAGAAAGACCGCAGGCGAGATAACTATTTGAGAAAAAAAGGCTGGAGAGTCTTACATTTTCCAGGCAGGGAAATATCAAGCCGTCTATCCAAATGCGGCAAAACCATCCTTCACCAGATTCAAAAATTAAACGGTGTTAAAAAAACTTAAAAAATCCTTGCTGTCCATCACCTCAGAGGACAAGGTTATTTACCATGATAAATTAAATCCTGCCAAGGGCAGAAATTTTGAGACATTTGATACGTTAGAATTTGAGGATGAACAAATGTATCTGGTACAAGCAATAAATTTAGTTTTTAAAAACTTGTGCTGAAGATAGTCTGGGTCTGTTTAAAAGAGGGCATTCTTATAACACGGTAACATTTTTTTTGTTTTTTTTGGGTAATATAATATTTTTTGTGTAAGTTAGGATTGACTTTTAAATAAAAAGGGTG
>CAYVEO010000121.1:0-3290 GCA_964449965.1 uncultured Planctomycetia bacterium | reverse complement strand
GTATATACCATCGTCGTGCTAACATCACTGTGTCCAAGAAGTTCCTGAACAGTTCTGATATAATTATTTATAACATGCCCCCAAATTTCTGTCAAGAAGAATCTCCGAATCTATATTTTTTATTTTACTTGCCAGATAACTGGCTGATATGGAGAACTTTTGTTGGTAAATTCCACTTCCTTACCCCATAGGCGAGTTGGATGATGCAGGCAGGGCAGGAAGTGACAAGGTAATCGGCATTGGTTTTCTTTAAGTTTTCCATCTTTCTGTCTAAAATCTTAATGGATATATCCGGGTGTGTAAGATTATATGTCCCTGCCCCGCCGCAGCACCAGTCAGCCTCTGGTAATTCTACGAATTTTATCCCTGGGAGACTCTTTATCAGTGTGCGGGGCTCTTGAGTAAGCACCTGGAAGCGGCTCAGATGGCAAGGGTCGTGATAGGTAACGACCTTCTCTGGAGTTTTCTGGGACAGTCCCATAATTCGGGACAGTCCCTTTAACTCATTTATATCCCTTATCCTTGAAGAAAATATTTTTGCCCTCTCTTCCCATTCATTATCTCCGGCAAAAAGAACCGGGTAATCCTTTAAAAAAGACGAACAACTTGCACAGTCAGTAACAATTAATTTATCCTTCTCTGCCTCAAACGTCAGGATATTCTGTCGGGCTAAAAGACGTGCGGCAGAGATATCCCCGTAAACGTAGGGAGGCAGACCGCAGCAATTATGCTCTAAGACCTTTACCCGGAAACCGTTTGAGTTTAACAAATCCAGCGTCCCCTCACCTACTTCTGGTAGAGCAAAATTTATGCCACAGCCTATAAAATAAATGACCTCACCCTTATCTTTAGCAGGCTGCGTTCTTGTCAAATCCTTCCTGATTAGCCTGTCACGCAAAAAATGTGACGGTAACTGTGGGAGGAGTTCCTGTGCATGGGAAAGTTTTGGCCCAAACCATGCAAATACGCTTAACATCCTGACAAGAGAAGCCAATCCTGCACGTTTACCCCATGAGAGGAACCTTAAATATTTAGTTAATTCCCTGGGGTTAGGTAAGAGGCGATGAAATATAAATTTCTGCAATGCTGGCTGGCCTTGCTCTTCTAAAAGTTCCTGGCGTGCTCTAATCACATTGTCAGCAGTCTTAACAGCCGGAAAACAATTGAACGTGCAGGCACGGCATAAGAGACACTGGGAGATATTCCGTTCCAGTTCTACCCCTAATTTTCGTTTCCCTTCAATCACGTCACGAATAAGGAAGTTATGTCCTCTTGCCACTGAACCTTCAAAACCTGTTGCACGATAGACAGGGCATGTCGGCTGGCAGAACCCGCAGCGGCTGCATTTGGATACTTCATTATAGATTGAAAGAAGGTTTTTATTCATGGCGAAAGGATGCCTCTGGGGTCAAACCGTTCTTTGAGCATCTTCATTATACTATATTTCTTGCTATCTTCTTTGTCACCCCAGACACCGACTTTTTCCTTTACCATAATAGGACCTGCTAATACTTTAAAATAACCGCCTGAATTTTTAGCATGTGTTCTCAATCTCTGAAGTTTTGTAATTATCTCTTCCGGATTTTTCCTGTCAGCAGTTAAAACTCCCCATATTGTCCCGCTGCCACCTGAGCCTAATAGTAAAACTCCTGGGATTTCCTTTTCAAATGCAGCCATCATATCAGATACCTTTGACAAAACCACGTCTGCTTTACAGACTACCGTCTCCTCTCCCTGTCCCAGGCTTGTTATTTCTGAAAACCGTTTCCAAAAATTAATTTCTTCATCTCCTTCAAGAAGTTTAATTGTGCCTTGACTACCGAGTCCACTGAGTTCTGATACCTGACGTTTAACTGCCTCTGCGTAACCTTCTAAAACTATGCTCAAGGCATATCCTTCACCGCCCCATGCCGGATTTAATACCTTAAGTCCTGCCGGGTTAATCAACTCCATGGCAGAAGGGAGAAGGTTTGAATTCAAAATCCTGTTGACTAACCCGGCAATGTCCGAAATATCATGGCGGAAGATTAAGAGTGTTGCAGATTTTTCTAACCTGGCTGACAATTTAAATGTCAATTGAGTAATAACTCCCAGACTACCCCATGAACCTACAAATAATTTAGACATAGCATAACCTGAAACGTTCTTAACTGTCTTGCCGCCAAATCTAACTATCTCACCATCGGCTAAGACCGCCTCCAGTCCTAAGACGTTATCAAGCGGGCTGCCATAAAGGAACCGACTGGGCCCGCTAAGATTGGTTGCAGTTAGACCACCCAAACTACACCGGGTGAAAAAAGGAGGGTCTAATGGCAAAAATTGTCTCTTCTTACTCAACTCCTTCTGTAAATCTTCCAATTTAGTCCCTGCCATGGCTGTAACTGTGAGATTTGCCGGGTCATAGTCTAAGATACCGGTTAACAAAGACGTTGACAGGATAACCTCTACCCTGTGCGGAACCCCACCCCAGAAATACTTACTGCCATAACCTGACGGCAAGACTGATATGTTATTAGTATTGGCTAAGGAGAGAACCGTGGAAACTTCTTCCACGTTCTCAGGTAAGATTAATGCCGACGGGATTCTATCGCTAATGGAAAAATTTTTTAATTCTGCTCCATCGGTTATTATTCTCCCGGGAGCCATTCTCATCGTTAATTCTTTAAAGAAGTCTTTCCCGTCTCGTTTTGCAGGTTGAAAATCCCTCTGCACTTTTTTAGGCAGCACCTTACCTGGATTGCATAACCCTTGAGGGTCAAAAATATCCTTGACTATCCACATGACATTAAGTTCTGACTCATTAAATACAAAAGGCATGGCTGCGAGCTTCTCAGTGCCAATCCCGTGTTCGCCGCTTATGGTCCCGCCCAATTCCACACACGCCTGTAGGATTTCATAACTTGCCTTTAATGCCCTTTCCTTCTCTTCCGGATTACGGTCATCATACATGACGTTTGGATGAAGGTTACCATCACCGGCGTGGAAAACATTGCCTATGGACAGGGAATATTTCTTCCCTATTTCCTCCACCCTTTTCAATACCTCTGGAAGTTTAGTGCGCGGGACTGTGCCATCGTTCACTATGTAACTTGGCGCCAGCCGCGTAATAGAACCTAATGCGCCCCGCCTGCCAGCCCAGAGTTCATCCCTCTCCTGCGCAGATTTGGATTCTTTTACTTCTTTAGCGCCATACCCTGAACAAATATCCTTTATTATCCCTGCTATTCTATCCTGGCCGTCTCTCAATCCGTCTAATTCTATGATTAAGACTGCACCGGCATCTAAGGGAT
>CAYVEO010000120.1:0-3365 GCA_964449965.1 uncultured Planctomycetia bacterium | reverse complement strand
GAATAGGTTTCATCTAAGAGCCACGTTGGTGAAACGGGTTTACCCAGGAATACCTTTGCTGCAGGATGGAGTTCCTTATAGTTTATACCACCAACCCCATGTCCATCCAGAACCAGAATATCCGTTGCTCCTGCTGAAATAGCACCATCCACGGCGGCATTGACCTCGTGAGTCAATAAACTCTTAGATTCCTCATAGTATTTGCCGGTTGGGTAAGTCTGGCTCTCAAAATCAACTACACCGGAAACCCCTTCCAGATCAGTCATCATCCATATTTTCATATTTTCTCTGTTCATAAAAATAAATTGCTAATTTTTCTTTCAAGACTGTTCAGCGTTTCATTTATATCCTGTTTTAGAAGGAAATACTTCTCTAACTCTTTACTTACAGTCTCATAAAACTGAGCGGCATTAAGTAAATCATTAAAAAGAACGCTCTCAGGTATAACATAATCCATAGCTTTGTGTATATTTATGGCAACCTCTTTAGGATGAACAGGACTGTTCATAAGGGTATCCATTTCCAATCCTGCAGAACGAATAGGTACCGAATCACCTACCTCTATCAAAAATTTGATTCTTTCTGGTTCGCACATGAATTTTGCAAGTTCGTATGCAAGACGCGGATTCTTTGTTTTCGCCGAAACGCAAAGAATATTACCTCCACAGATGTATGCCCTTTTGCCATCATTAGGAACCGGTAACATGACCATAGACCAATTAAATTTCTTCCTACTCCTGTTTTGAATCCTGAAAGCAGCTATTTCCCACGTATGCCCCATATACATTGCTGAGCGCCCTGCAATAAATTGTTCTCTGGAACCTACCTCTTTTGCTTCCTGCGGTAAAGGAGCCACTTTATGAACCGCATAAATATCTTTTAAAAACATTATACCTTTCTTAAATGGTTCTGTATTTATGTTGCAGGTTTTACCATCCGCACTCCATAGGGTTCCTCCGTATAATATACCTAATTGTGTCCAGGGGAGAGAACAGATAAGTCCGTACTGTATTGTCTTTTCACCTGATTCCCGGACAGTTAACTTCTTTGCTAACTCAACAACATCCTCAAGAGTCATATCATTAGTCGGATAGGGCATATGCACTGCATCAAATATATCTTTGTTGAAATAGAGAACATAAAATCCGCTATTAGCCTCAATCCCATACTTTCTTCCTTTAAAATCAACATCTTCCATAAGGGCAGGATAATATTGGGCAAAAAATTCCTCATCTTCTTTTACGAAATCGGTTAAATCTGTTAACGCCCTTTTTTTGATAAAGTCGTAATACATTATGGGGGGAACAAAAAATATATCAGGAGCCGTCCCCCCTGCCATTTCAGTAAGTATCTTACTTGTGTAATCGCCTGTTATTGGTTCGTATTTCACCTTCACATTCGGATGAATTTTCTCAAACAATGCGGACTGTTCATACCTGAATTTGTCATACTCTGGAAAGGCATAACCAGACCATCTGAGGAGTATTTTTTTGCCTTCATCCTTTGCCTTTTTCTCACTGCATCCGGCGATGCATAAAACAAGAAAGCATAATACAACAAAAGATAAAATATTTTTCATATCGCCTCTATTTGCTGGATGGAAGTTTCTCTATGAGTTCCACAAGTTCCCTGCGTTTGGCACGAAAGAGATTCCTATCTTTTGCGCGTGTAGTGAGAACTGTTCCCAGGATTTTTTCAAACTCACTCTGCCATGAATTACCTGCATCTCCAAGAGATGCAATCCTTTCCTGCGCCATCTTGAGAAGCATGTAATCTTCAATTCCCATGCGTGCGTATTCCCACCGGCGACTGGGAATAAACTTCTCGCTGGTCTTGACGTCTGCCGGCACAGGGTACTCATCGGTTATCACATAGACGAAAGGCCAGTATGAATCATAGATATTCTCATCCCCCCATCCACCGGTACTGTCACGGGGGGTATTTCTAAACATGTTCCAGAAGCCGACACCAGTAGCACCGTGCTTGAATGCAACCCAATGCATGAGTCTGTATAAGTTAAGAGGGTCGCGTTCCTTGCCAGCGCCGGTCTTTGAATCGGCTGCACCGTAAAACCAAAGTTCGCGTCCACCATAAGAGAGAATCGGAAAACCATCAGGTACGTTGTCATATTCTCCCTCGCTCATAAGAGGTGTGGCGTGATAGTTAAAGATGTTCGTTCCTGCTTTAACAATCTCCTTCGTTCCATCAGCAGATGCCTGTGGGATAGTGAGCATCATATGAACCTCAGGGTCTATAGAACGAATGAACCTGTAGAAATCACTTACCTTTTCATCAACCGTCTCGTCAAAGAACTGAAGATAGAAGGAGTCATAGTCACGGCCGCTTGCCTTGATATGCTCTATAACAGCCTTCACAAATTCCCGGCAAATATCCTTAAACTGCTCACTCATCCATTTCGCATTGCCAGTATAATCATATATGTAACCGGGATGGTCAAAGGGCATGTAAAATCCGATTTTGGGAAAGTCCTTATGGAATTCTAACATCCTATCCATTCTGCTGAAGTCTAACTGCACCGGGCGTAAGACATTACCTTCCTTGTCTTTTTTCGGGAATGGAACTGTCCCTGGGTGAATGCCACCAACGGTAATGCGATGTTCTAACATTGAGTTGCGTAGTTTTGAAAGGTTAAGGTTCGGATATTCATCCGTATCTATATACGACCAATTAAGAGTTGAAAGAGGCGTCTTTGTAGAGAGGACAACATTGTGGACGTGAATCTCAAGAGGAATTGTGTGGACCTTATTACCTACCGATAGAGCCACTTGATAGTTGTAATTACCAGGTTTGGCACCTGTGCTCTCAGCCGAAAGCCATACCAGCATAGACTCACCCGATGGAATAGTCTGTGGAGAATCCGTAGCAAGTAGAGCATCAGGGACATACATCGCATTGGTCGTTACGAAAAATCTCGCTACGCGGGGCGTTATCTTAGGTGAACCTTCTTTACCTCCGGTAACAGTAATTTTTAGAGGAAGTTTCTTATCAGTCAGGTTGGCTACACCCAGCCCTGTTGCCTCAAGAGCGTTAACCACTGTGTGGATTTCTGCATATTGTAAAGGTGAAAGTTTTTCTGGTAATGAGAGCATCCCAAAGTTATCGTCCGGGATTACTTCCCAAACAAGCGTGTCTGTATTGTAAACCTGCCGCGCACGAATGCGATGACGCTCGGCGAATTGTGACCGCAGATTATCGTAACTATCGGTCCCCGCCTCTATATTTTGACGAAACGTTTTTACATCTTCCCGTTGCGGCGCAGTAATTTCCTCTGGCCAAGAAGCGATCTGGTTCGCAACCGGGGCAGTAAAGTTGAGCATAAGGTTTGTATTTCGGTTTTTCCCTGA
>CAYVEO010000119.1:0-3393 GCA_964449965.1 uncultured Planctomycetia bacterium | reverse complement strand
ACCGAAGGGACCCATGAAAGAGGTTGAGGATAGAATTAAAGGTGGGGTGGAAGATAAGAGAATCTTTGTTATGAACGAAGAGGACTTCAATGGATTAGCATTGACTGATGGACCTTTATCAGAAAATGACCGTAAGCAGTTGCTGGAAACTTTCTCATCAAATGTGGCGTATAGAGCAAGTTCTCCGGTTTCTGCACCTGCCGCACCTCCTCCAGCAAAATCCGAAGATAAGATATCTGTAGGGACTGTGCTTTTTAGTGAAAAGGAAGCAGTAGAGGCGTTTGACCTGCTTATGAAAATTAAGGAAAAAGGAGTAAAGATAGCCAATCTTTCTATTAGCACAAATAATAGAATATCAGCCAGAGACATTACTGCTGTTGGAGCGGCACTAAACGCATTTGCCAGTGGTTATTATGCTGTCCTTGATAAGGCTCAGAATGACACACTTGCAGAAATGAGTCCACCTGATGTGTCTGAATTGGGAACAATTCAATTGTCACAGTTTTTAGTCGGAAACACTGCAGTAATGCCAAATGAAGAGAGAGTGTCTCTTTCAAGAAGTGAGGGAACTGATAACGTATTTGTATTAGGTGATAAGGAAGTGATATTGAATCCAAATCAGTTTTTGCTTATTACAAATAAAAAAGGCACAAACATCTTAGGTGTTAGTCAGACAGTGGGTTTAGGTGAGGCAATACCTGAAATGAGAATTAAAGGAAAGGGTTTTACTTTTGATGTCCCATCTATCGGAAAGGCACATTTTTTTGAGAAGTTGCTTCTTCAACCCGGGGAAAAACCCCAAATCCTCATTGAATATGAGGGGAAAGGAGGGTCTATATGAGAGTAGAAAAGGTTTTAGTAATAAGGGAGAAAGAAGTAAAAGATATGGTTAAAATATTTTACATGGGATTGATTTTAGGGGTGTTTATTCTATCAGGGTATCCATCTTATGCAAAGCAAGAATACGCTGATGCAACAGGTCAAGCCTGCTCTATTTGCCACCAGAATCCTCAAGGAGGAGGACCACTTACTGATTTTGGTAAAGGTTTTCAAACCTCCATACATCCTAAGGTTGGAAAAACGGGATTGGCAGAACTCAATGGAGGCTCAGTTGCTTTACCATGGGAAGAGTTCAAGGGTATCGTTGACTGGCAGAACTTACGCGAGGCGTATGAGGGGGGAATCATATCACTACCCTGGACAGAGGTTCAGGAAATATTGAAACTTGAGACCGAGCCGCTTGAGAAGGCGACTGTTAAACTTCCCTGGCAGGAATTCAAGAAGATGTTAGTCTGGAGTATTCAGAAGAAGGCTGGACCAAAACCGCCGCAGGACTATGTGATTTCAAGGGCAATCTTTGATGGTTCAGCAACAAAAAAAGGAGCAGACTTTGCCCTTTCAGTCACCGTCTATGTTCTGGATGAAGAGAAATGGCTTACAATACCACTTTTACCAGCAACAGTTGCTGTTAAAGAAGCAAAACTCCCTGAAGGGGCTTTCCTCTCTATGGCTGGAGGGGGATGGTATAACATCCTGACCAAGGGCAGCGGGAAACTGGAAGCGACATTATATTTCTCTGTGGCAATCAATGAATCTCAAGGAATATGGTCAATGAGTTTTCAAAAGGCTCCTGCCGGCACAAACAAACTACATCTCATCGTCAAAGAGAAAGATATAAATGCCACTGTGCCATCTGCAGAATCTGTCCTGAAAACTGAAAAACCCGAGGGTGTGGAATTAGAAGCGGCCATCTCAGGGGAGAGACCCATCTCTGTCTCGTGGGAAAAGGCGATGCCAGAAGTAGAGAAGATTCCAGCCAAACTATTTTCAGAATGTAAGACCCTTGTAAGCGTGGGCGATGGAATTCTTACCAGCCACTCAAGGTTATCCTATCAGATTCTTCATGCTGGCATCCGTGAACTGAAAGTCATAGTGCCTGAAGGCTCAAACGTTCTTTCAGTGACCGGGAGCCGTCTGCGGGATTGGCACACTACAGGAAATACAATTCAAATTCAATTAGGATACGAGGCACTTGGCACATACGAACTTGATATAAGGATTGAGCAGCCAATGGTTGCCGGGTCAGAGACTATTCTCATTCCGGTTGTGAGGGCTGAAGGCGTAGAGATGGAGAAAGGATTTATAGGGGTTGTTGCTGTCTCTAATGTTGAAATCTCATCCGGGAATATAACTTCTGCCTCTTCCATAGACGTCCGGGACCTGCCGCCTGAAATCTTTGCAATGACAACTCAGCCAGTCATCCAGGCATACAGGTATCTCGCAGGGGACTTCCAAATCGCACTTAACATTAAGAAACATGAGGATGTGCCTGTTTTACTTACGATTGCTGATCCATCCTTTGCCACGACAATGCAAACTGCAGATGGGCGGCGCATCACGAGAATTATCTATAATGTGAGGAACAATCGGAATCAATTCCTCAGACTGAGAATTCAGGAAGGGTTTGAGGTGTGGAGCACATCAGTATCAGGCAAATCTACAAAACCTGCAATAGATGAAGAGAAGAATATGCTTATCCCGCTTATACGGTCTGGAAGCGCAGGGGAAGTAATGTCGGCATTTCCCGTAGAGGTCGTCTATGTTGAGAAGAACGCTGAAATCAGCCCGACCGGGAAAGGAAGACTCAAAATAGAATTACCAGCAGTGGATGTTCCAATCACTCACATGATGTGGGACCTTTATCTGCCGGCAGAAGGCAAGTATGACAAGAAGTCATTTTCAGGCCCTATGAAATTAGTTGACCAATACCTGGATATTAAAACAGGAAAACCCGTCCTTGATACTGCCCATCAGGCACAAGTCCTGCAACAGCAAGTCGTCCAGCGCGTAGAAGAAGAGGCAAAGGCGGCAGGGGTTACTCCAATCAGAGTAGAACTTCCATTGAACGGACAGGTTTTTCACTTAGAGAAAATCCTCGTCCTCCAGGAACCGCTGTGGGTAGAATTGGATTACACCAACGTTGGTATGAAAGTGAGAAGATAATTTAATATAATCACGGACTATCTTTACAAACCTGGACATAAAAATGGCCAAGTAGGAAGAAGAAGTCGGCTAGTTTTTAAAAGTAACATAGAAATTAATTATGGAAGATTAAGATATTCACTTGCAATCGATACAACATTATGGTAATATTTAGGTTAGTAAAGGTTATATTGCATCTGCACATAGAACCCAAAAGGGTTGAATCATGAGGAATGGATTTAAAACAGGGGGACAAAATTTATGAGATGTAAAGTAAGTATCAAAAAGACCGAAGAAGGTTATTCCATATGTTGTCCTGGACTACCTGGCTGTTGGTCTCAAGGGAAAACCGAAAAAGAGGCGTTATGGAATATCAAAGATGCCATCCGGTCATATTTAGAGACCATAGAA
>CAYVEO010000118.1:0-3787 GCA_964449965.1 uncultured Planctomycetia bacterium | reverse complement strand
ATACCATTGCCAGAGGGCAATATAGTGAAGTAAAAAGAACGGCAAATTTTCCGCCATTTGATGAGTGGTGGGGAAAAAGCAAGGATATTTAGAAAAGTACAGAAAGGCACAGATATTCATTGAAAATTCTCGCTTGGCGTGATATAATTAAAGTTAATGCGAATACTTGAGAATATCAATAGTCCTGCAGAATTGAAGAATTTAAGGTTGGAAGAATTGCCTGGACTTGCCCAGGAGATACGAGATGAGATTATTCAGGCAGTTTCAGTTAATGGCGGGCATTTAGCATCAAATTTGGGCGTGGTGGAACTTACCATTGCGCTGCATTACGTATTTAATGCACCTGAGGATACCATTCTATGGGATACAGGGCACCAGTCTTATACCCATAAAATTCTTACAGGCAGGCGTGAGAGGTTTAAAACGCTAAGGCAATCTAAAGGCATATCAGGGTTTCCAAACAAAGAGGAGAGTCCTTATGACCCTTTTACTGTAGGCCATGCAGCGACTTCTATCTCTACAGGATTGGGACTGGCATACGCCCGTGACTTAAAAGGGACTAAAGAAAAAATAGTGGTTGTGATAGGTGATGCCTCATTGGGTAATGGCATGGCATTTGAGGCCTTAAACCATGCAGGCCATGTTCAGAAGGACCTTATAGTTCTATTAAATGATAATGAATTAAGCATATCGCCGAGTGTTGGTGCATTAAGCAGATACCTCAACAGGATAATAACGGCCCCGCTCTATAACAAGGCAAGGAGGGAGATAGAGACGTTCGTTAAGAAAATACCGAGGGTAGGCAGTAAGGCAATCGTGGCTGCAAAACGTCTGGAAGAGGGATTGAAGAACCTGATAGTTCCGGGTATGGTTTTTGAAGAAATGGGATTCAGATATTTTGGACCGATAGACGGGCACAATATAAACCTTATCATTTCTACCCTTAAGAATATATCCGGTATAGACGGCCCTATACTTGTTCATGTAGTGACTAAGAAAGGGAAGGGCTATGAATTTGCCGAGAAGTTCCCTATGAGGTTCCACAGTGCGGCACCTTTCAATATAGAGACAGGTAAGGGACTGGATAAGGTGAACGTCGCAATGGGGGAGTTGCCCTGTCCGACTTATACTGATGTCTTATCTGCAGAACTGATAAGGCTTGCAGCGAGTGATGATAAGATAGTAACGATAACCGCGGCTATGTCAGGGGGGACAGGGCTTGATAAATTCCTGAAGGATTTTCCTGACAGGTTCTTTGACGTAGGGATAGCAGAGTCTCATGCTGTGGGTCTCAGTGCCGGGTTGGCGCAGGGCGGGTTTAAACCAATCGTTGCCATATATTCTACTTTTCTCCAGAGGGCTTATGACCAGATAATCCAGGAGGTATGCCTGCAGAACCTGCATGTCGTCCTCTGCGTGGATAGGGCTGGCATCGTAGGTGATGATGGCGCTACTCATCATGGTATCATGGACATGGCATTTTTGAGAACGATACCCAATCTGATTATGATGGCACCGAAAGATGGTGCGGAATTAAAAGCGATGTTAGAGTGGGGACTGAATTTTAATGGGCCGGTTAGCATAAGATATCCAAAGTCAAAAATCCCCGAAAGAGAATTGGCGATGTGCAATGAAATTGAAATTGGCAAATGCGAGGTATTGAGGGAAGGTCCAGACCTGACTATTATTGCTATTGGGAGTATGGTATATCCCTCCTTAGAGGCGGCAGAGATATTACGGGATGAGGGAATAGAGGCTGCAGTTATCAATGCAAGATTCATAAAACCAATTGACGAAGAATTGATAAAGGACTGGAGTAAGAAGACAAATAGGGTGGTAACTGTTGAGGAAGGGATTGAAGAAGGCGGGTTTGGCAGTGCTATATTGGAATTTATAGAGTCTCAGGGGTTAGGGGATATAAAAGTATTAAGGTTAGGATTACCCTGTAGATTTATAGAACACGGAACAAGGGAAATCTTACTGAAGGAATTTGATCTGACCCCTGCCGGGATTGTTCACAGGATTAAGAGGGCTAAATGGGCATAAGGAAAGTCGGGATAGTGGTAAATCCTAAAAAAGATGACGCCATTAAAGTCTTGCGCGCCTTGACGGGATGGCTTGAGGCAAGGAAGATAGAGGTTATCAATGACCTCTCTATACCGAGGGACAGGATTCCTTCCATTGTGGATTTAATTATAGTGCTCGGCGGTGATGGTACTTTATTGAATGTAGCGAGATTTGTCAGGAAAAGGGCTGTCCCGATATTAGGGGTAAATTTAGGCGGGTTAGGTTTTCTAACAGAGGTTACCATTGCTGAATTGTACGTGTCTTTGAAAGAGATACTAAAAGGTAACTATAAAATTAGTGAAAGGGCGATGCTCAAAACTACAGTTACAAAAAGAGGCAGGGTGATGGGAGAATATTTTGCATTAAATGATATAGTCGTTGCGAAAGGTGCACTTTCCAGGATAGTAACCTTGAGACTGCTTATAGACGGCGAGTTTATTACCTCATATATGTGTGATGGGTTGATAGTATCTACATCCACCGGCTCTACTGCCCATTCCCTTTCAGCAGGGGGACCTATAGTCTACCCGGCATTGGAATCAGTTGTTATTACACCTATTTGCCCTCACACACTCAGCAATAGACCTTTAATAATAGATAATAAATCCCGGATAGGGATAAGTATAGCCAAAGGGAATGAGTCACAAGAGGTTGCTTTAACTGTAGATGGTCAGGTCGGATTGAAGTTAGACTCTGATGATGCGGTGGATGTGGTAAAGTCTCCTTATAAGGTGAGATTAATAAGATCTACCGGCAGAAGTTATTTCCAGATATTGCGGGAGAAATTAGGATGGGGGCGGGGTAGATGCCCATGATAAAAATTAAAGAAGAGAGATGTAAGGGATGCGAATACTGCGTAATTTATTGCCCTAAAGGGTTGATAAATATGTCTCCTCACCTGAGCATGAAAGGCGTCCATCCGGCAGTTTTTAAAGACCCTGAGATGAAATGCACAGGATGCAGGTTCTGTGCAATTATGTGTCCTGACTGCTGTATAGAGGTACATAAATGACAGAAAAGATATTGATGTGCGGGAATGAGGCATTGGCTGAGGCTGCGATATTATCCGGCTGCAGGTTTTATGCAGGCTATCCTATAACGCCGCAGAACGAACTCTGCGAGTATATGGCAAGGAGGATGCCGGAGGTAGGCGGGACGTTTATACAGGCAGAGAGTGAACTGGCTGCAATAAACATGGTATTTGGTGCGAGCGTAGCGGGTGCGAGGGCTATGACGTCATCTTCCAGTCCCGGTATAAGTTTGAAACAGGAAGGTATATCTTATCTGGCAGGGTGCGAACTTCCTGCAGTGATTGTAAATATCATGAGGGGCGGCCCTGGGCTGGGTAATATAGCCCCTTCGCAATCAGATTATTTCCAGGCAGTAAAAGGCGGAGGGCATGGGGATTATCACTGTATAGTGCTTGCCCCTGCGAGTGTTCAGGAGATGGCGGATATTGCAAGATTGGCATTTGAACTCGCTGATAGATACAGGACGCCTGTTATGATATTAGGGGACGGGCTGCTTGGACAGATGATGGAGCCTCTTGTCCTGACAGGTGGAACATCCGCCCTGGTGGACGGGACGCCTGTCCTACGTGATAAGGATAAGCCGTGGGCATTGACAGGGTGTAAAGGCAGGCCCCCAAATATCATCAGGTCTCTACTCTTAGAAGAGGGGGCGTTAGAAGAACTAAACATGAGATTGAAAAGCAGATACG
>CAYVEO010000117.1:0-4016 GCA_964449965.1 uncultured Planctomycetia bacterium | reverse complement strand
TTTGGGCAATTTTTTCAATCTTTATTGATTCCTTAAGAGAAATACTCGGCAGGCGAATAATCTGCGGGGTGAGGGACCCCTCATCTAATATAGGGATAAACTCTGTCCCGAGAAAAGGAATGACAACAAGACTTCCACCGAGTAGCATCAAAGCAAGGGTTAGGACCTTTACCCTGTGTTTTAGAGCTGTTTTAAGAACAGGTAAATACAATCTTTTTGCCCATCTTACCAGGAGACTTTCTTTTTCCTTTTTTGCCTTTAAGAAAAATGAACAAAGGACAGGTGTTACAAAGATGGATATGACAAGGGATGAAAATATGGCTATAGCAACAGTAAAAGCAAGCGGAGAAAACATCTTTCCTTCCATACCCTGAAGAGTAATTATGGGTAGAAATGTAATAGCTATAATCAATTCACCGAAGATGGTTGGCTTTCGTACCTCAATAACCGCATTTAGTACTGTGGTAAGTTTGTGTTTGGATATATCAGACTCAGAAAGGTGTCTTTGGACATTCTCCACCTGAATAATAGCAGCATCTACAATCATGCCCAGAGAAATGGCAAGTCCTCCTAATGTCATAAGGTTTGCTGAAAGTCCTATCTTTCCCATTACGATAAATGTCGCAAGGACAGCTAAGGGCAAGGTAAGGGTAACAACAAACGCACCTCTAAAATTCCTTAAAAACAGGTAAAGGATTATGGCGACGAAAATAGCGCCTTCAGCAAGGGCTTTTTCAACCGTCGCAAGACATTTCTCAACAAGTTCTGTCCTGTCATAAAACGGGTTCATCTTTATACCAGAAGGCAAGACATTGCTTTTGTTTATCTCATCCACCTTTTGTTTTACCCTTGCCGTAACATCCTTTCCACTCTGCCCCTTGAGCATCATCACGATGCCTGCAACACCTTCTCTTTCCCCATCCACTACCAATGCACCCTGCCTGACTTCAGGACCTATCCTTACCTCTGCCACATCCCGGACATAAACCGGAATACCTTCTTCCTTAACTATGATTTCCTGAATATCCTCTATTTGCTCGATAAGTCCAATGCTTCTCACTAAGTATTGGTCTGAATAATGCTCTAATAGATTTCCACCGGCATTTGCATTGTTTTCTACTACTGCTTCAAAAACTTCTCTTAAACTTAAATGATATTTTGCTAATTTTTCAGGGTCTACGATTACCTGATATTGTTTGACATATCCTCCGAATGAATTGACATCAGCAACCCCTGGGATTGACTTTAATATAGGACGAATCACCCAGTCCTGAATCGTCCTGAGTTCCACCAAATCTTCTATTTCATCTATTGGAGCGTCTCCCTCAGGCCGCTCTAAGGTATATTGATATATTTCACCTAAACCAGTAGAGATTGGGCCAAGAGAAGGTTCTGTATTCTCCGGCAGTTTCTCCTTTGCCTCAATGAGCCGTTCTAAAACTAACTGCCTTGCAAAATATATATCCACACCATCTTCAAAAACAATCGTTACAACAGAAAGCCCGAACTTTGAAAGGGAGCGTAATTCTGTAAGTTTGGGTAAACCTGTCATCTGAATTTCTATAGGATAGGTAACAAACTTTTCCACTTCAAGCGGGGAACGGCCAGGGGCATCAGTGATTACCTGAACCTGAATATTCGTAACATCCGGGAATGCGTCTATTGGCAATTTCTTGAATGAATAAAGTCCAAATCCAATAAGAACAGCAACTCCAATTATAATTAACAGCCTTTGCCGTAATGAAAATGATATGAGTTTGTCAATCATAATTATTCTTCCTCCAGTTCACCTTTTAAAAGCTCTGATTTTAGAAGAAATGCACCTTCAGTAACTACTTGCTCTCCTTCTTGTAATCCCTCTATGATTGCTACCTCATCTTTGGTCTCAAGGATTATCCTGACTTCTCTCATTTGAAACTTCCCATCATTAAACTTTACAAAGACCACCTTTTTATCCCCGATTATCTGCACAGCCTTAGACGGCAAAGTCAAATATCTTTCTTCGCCTCTTGAGATAATCTCTCCGGTGACAAACATCTTTAATTTTAGCAAATTATCTATATTCTCAATCAGGGCACGAATCTTGATAGTCCTCGTTGTCTCATCTACCATCGGAGAGATAAAAATTATCTTTCCATCAAATGATTTTTCAGGATAGGCTATAGAATGCACAGATACCTTTTGACCTAACCTTACCGCACTAATATCCTTCTCATAAACATCAAAATTCGCCCATAATTTTGATAGGTCTGCTACAGTATAGATTGAAGATACGCTATCCACTTTATTGCCAACCTTGGCAAAGGCACCTATAATCACCCCTGAGATAGATGATTTAATCTCTAATAAAGAATTCTCTGCGTTAGTCTTTATTAGACAAAGCACATCATCTTCTTTAACCATAGAACCAATCTCTGCCTTGCATTCAACAATTACCCCTGCATGAGGTGTAACAACGTGGATTGAGTATTCTGGGTCAGAGGCGATTTGACCCATTACAGAGATAGCCTTTTTTAGCGGGGCAAACCTTGCCTCTATAGTCTTTAATTCTATCAACTCCTGGGATTTTTTGCTTAATTCTACTTCGTTTACTTCCTCATGATGTCCTTCTTGCTTCTCAGTATGTATTGTATCTTTTTTAAGAAAAGTTTGAGAAATCGCCATTCCTATACCAATGGAAATCAAAATAGTCAATAACCACCTTAAGTCCTTCATTTTAGAAAATCCTCCTCTCTAACTGATGCATAGATTGCCTTTTCCAATTCGCTAATAGCCTTATTTAAACTGAATAACCCCTCATAATATCTAACCCTCGTTTCAGTAGCAGTTCTTACCTGGTCAAGATAATTGATAAAATCTATCTCGCCCTCACTGTAACGCAGGTTTGCTAAACGAAGAAGTTCATTTGCCTCTTCAAGGGACTCTTTAAATAAATCCAATTGTTTCTGAGTTAACTCCGCGTTTAAATATGCCCCATAAACGTCAAACACTACTTCTCTTTTCGTAGCCTCTAATTTCACTTCCTGGGCTTCTTTTTGTGCCTTAGCCTTTTTCACCTCTCCCTGGTTCCAATTCCAGAAGGGCAGGCTCATTCCTAGAACCACTGAGTAATCATCTTCATAATCCTCATTGGTTCTCTGAAAGCCTATAAAAGTAGAAGGCATGCGACCGAGTTCTTCTTTGGCAAGACTCTGTTTCCTCAAGTCAAGTTGCAATTCTTCTGTCTTAATATCTGGCCTTTTGGAAAAGGCCATGTCTGTCAATTCCTGGAGATTAAGCTTTAGCCCCTCTTCTTTAAGTTCTTCCTCAATATCAAAAAGAACATCCATTGAACGTCCTAAGAACAGATTAAGTCTTGCCTTATCGGTTTTCAGTTCTTTCTCAGCGATAAGATAAAAATTTTCTGCCCTTAGTAACTCTATCTTTGCCCGCTGCAACTCATTCTTTAGAACCTGGCCTGACTGAAAACGGATCTGCACACGGCTAAAGAATTGCCTTAAGATGTTAAGATTATCATTTGCCAATTCTGATTCTTTCTTATCTAAAATTATTCTGGCATATATCTGTCTCACCTCTAAGTACACACCGGACCATGCTGACCTGAGAGATTCTTCTTGAATTAAGATTTCATTCCTGGCGATGTTACTTTTTAAGCCACGGACACCAGGAGGGTCAAAACCCTGTCTTATCTCTATATTATCAAGATTGGTCTTGCGTTCCCCTGCTTCATTCTTTTTTAATCCTCCAATTTCAAATTCTACTTCTGGATTAAGAAGAGTTTTGGCAGTGATTAGATCTCCTTTTGCCATCTCAATTATTTTTCTTGCTTCAATCATACCTGGATTATTCTCATAAGCAATTGATATCGCCTTTTCTATGGTAAGAATTTCCTCCGCATTTATCGGCGCATATAAAATGGGCATCAAAAAAATGACTAAAATAATTCTACGCACCTTTTCATTCATGGTTCTATCTCCTGTTTAAATTAGGCCGAGCAAGCTCGGCAACTACAATAT
>CAYVEO010000116.1:3570-4026 GCA_964449965.1 uncultured Planctomycetia bacterium | reverse complement strand
ACTTAATTAATTGTTCCTCTGTTGTCCTGTGGAATATTTTCAAATGCGTATGTATGTCTATCATGGTTTGTCTTCTTATTTGTTTTTATGTTATCAGTGGCACTGCACACTCCGGACCGATTACTTCAATAAATATGTAGAACAATAGGACATGGTATTAGAATGTTTATCAGATAGACTCTTCAATGATTCTTCATCTATTTCTATCCCGAGACCCGGCTCATCCGGAATTTTTACCTCTCCATCCTTTACAGAATAGAGTTTTTTTACTATCTTCTTGGGAAAACCATGGTCTATAATTCCACATAATTCCCCGCATGGAAAATCAATACCTATAACTGAAGCCAGTGTTTGAAAAGCTGCTGTTCCAACACCTAAAAAACCAGTTCCTCCAATCATAGTCGGAATACCCATAGCCAAAGCTGCCGCATGAACCATCTTTGCCCGTTCCAACCC
>CAYVEO010000116.1:0-3560 GCA_964449965.1 uncultured Planctomycetia bacterium | reverse complement strand
ATATTTGCTGCACCATTCAAAAGTACATTGCCTATATCTCTCAGTGTCCTGGCGTCCTGGTCAATCATTATTTTAACTCCATTCGTTTCCCTAAGTGCTCTATATTTTTCTAAACTACCCAGTAACGGGTCTTCAATTACGTCAAGTCCTAACTTTTTGAATCTGTCTATAGTCTCTCTTGTCTTGTCAAAATCTTTATAACCACAGTTTGCATCTGCCTGAAGATATATTCCTCGCCCTACTTTTTTTCTAATTGAACTGATTATCTCAGAATCGCATTCCACTTCTCCCATAATCTTGACCTTAAGATATCTATAGCCTTCTTTAACAAATCTCAGCGCCTTCTCTCCTGCCTCAGAAGAATTTTCTGAAAATATACACGGCATAAGAGGCACCTTATCCCGTCTTTTACCACCTAAAAGAATACATAACGGCATCCCATGAACCTTAGATACAAGGTCATATAAGGCTATTGAAAAAATTTCCCTAACACCGTTATTCTCTTTCTTAAGAAGGCCCTCCGGCAGCAGCGATTCCAGTCTTCCAGCATCTTTACCTATTAATCCTCCGGCTACGGTCTTATAAGGTCCGGATGAGCCGAGCGTTTCCCCATAGCCAACAAAATTACCGCTTTTCATCTTGATAAAAGTAAATGGGAATTCTCTGACTACACCGCTGGAAAATCTTAGATTCGTCGGCACTCTCCCATGATAAATGTCTATCTTTTCAATTATTATCTCTTTATCCATATCTTTTGGGTTCTTCTTTCCTGTATAGTTCCGGTCTTCTGTATTTCGCCAGTATATATTTCATGTCTTTAACTCCACTCTCTCCATGTCCTTCTACCATCCACTTTCTTTCTATATCTATGGTTACGGTAATAACCCCTTCTCCCTTCTTGCAAGATATTATATCGCCATCAGGTCCTATTATGCAACCTGGATAATTATTACTTTGATTCAAGTGTCTGCCTCTTTTTATACCAAAAGTTGATGCAACTATATATACACAATTGAACATAGCATGGGCTCGTAAGTGTAACAGATAAGTCTTGTGGTCAGGCGTATCCTGTTGATGCGGGAAAAATATTATCCTTGCCCCTTTCCTTGCCAATATTGCCGGCAGTTCCGGAAAATAACTATCAAAACATATCATGATGCCTATCAGCCCAAAATCTGTCTTAAAAACAGGTATATTGCTTCCTCTGGAAACTTTAAATTGTTTCATTTCATTGGGGATAGGATGGGTTTTAAAATACCTTCCTGCTACTTCGCCAGATCTGTCTATCAGAATAGCGCTATTATAATTCCTGCCTTTAAATCTTTCCATGATAGGCATTATAATATACATCTTATACTTCTTTGCCAAATCTCTTATGAACCGGGCAATAGGACCGGTGATTGGTTCTGGGTTCTCCTTCTGACTGGCAAAATCTTCCGGTAAACAGGATATGTCGCTATTCTTCTTGCCTGCCAGAGCAACATATTTACCGATATGTTCAAGATATTCATCCTGTTCCATCTTCATAGATAGACGTTCTACAGGTATTATGCTACTTACTGTTATTTTTTTTATCATTTAAAGACACCTTTCCGTATATTTGTTGTTAGTACTATGACCCATTACTTACATCATTATACCCTAATGAATCCGTAAATCCACCATCAATCGGAATCACCGCTCCTGTTATATAACTGGCTTTCTTTGATGCCAGAAAAACTACTAAATACGCATATAATATAAGTGTCGTCTTTTAAACAAGTAAAATTTTAAATATTTTAAAATCTATACTTTTTAAAGGTATATTGGTAGATATCCTATAAAGATTTTTACCAAAATAGTGTGTTTTGAATTTAACGGTTACCCATCTTCCACTATGTTCAAGAATCTTAAGTCCTTTAATTTCTCTTGCATTATGAAAACCTATATCAAATGAAATCGCTTTAACATCGTCATGTGCCAGGTTAATGACAAAAAGCACTGTTTGGTTCTCTCCATCTCTTCTGAAACTTAGAAGATAAGGACCTCCTTTAGCCTGGATAAACCCTTCATTTCCGGATATCCATGAACTTACTCTGCCTAATAATTCGTATCTATACCAGTTTAAAAATGGTAGTCGTACCCCCTTTGAGATATCAAAAGGATACTGAGCTACTCTTCCTCCAAGACTATTCGTGTAAGTAACCATTCCCGGCATGGCATATTTCCTATCTACACCAACTATTTGAGATAAAATATTGGCTTTATCTCTAACCTTAAATTCACAAAGACGTTCTGAAGGGGTAAGATAACTAAGTGTCATATATTTAGATGTCTGAGTCATGGTTTCAGTATCTATTAATTCCTCAGCAGATAGCGCCTCGTCTATCTTGCAAAAAGTGCGGATTGGAACTGCCCCTAAATATCTTTCGTAGCCCATCTCACACAATGTCTCTGAACCTGATGCATCAAGCAATAACCCACCTGATAAAAATTCTTTTATCATTCTATCAGGAAAACTTCTTAGTATCTGGCCTGTAACAGCTATAGATTTACTTTTATTATATGTAGTAGGTATACCACATGCCTGTAACGGGTAAGCCCAACCACATCCTGATGGTTTTAAATCCGCATAGACTGCATTATCTTTAAGAATAACATTATCAGACTGCCTCGGATGATACAAAAGACCTATCCCTGTTTCTATTGTATTAGATACAATCTCTGTAATCTCAGCAAAATAAGGTTTAACATCTTTAAGCATCTTCAGGTAACCTTCTTCCTGCTCTATAGGCGTTCCAAGCATATCAAAAAGATTTAGGGTCATATCATCTGCCCCAGCAAAAAATCCTATTGCTACCTGAATCTTTGTGAATTTTACGGACTTGCTGAAACGGGTGTACCTTGAATTTTCAAGCTCGGCACATTTCCTGGTTCCCGGAGGTAAAATACTTATTGTTTTCTTAAGCCCATTTGATAAGCCAAAAAAGTCCATTGGGTCGCTCATTCCGTAATATCCCATACTGGGCCTTGAGACTGGTCTATGCCTGCCTGCCAATTTCTTATAAAGTTTATTCCAGTTTCTTCCTTCTATCGCATGGTCATCAGGGTCGCTGCACATAAGTCCTAATTGTGTATCCGGACTGACCTCATGAACTGCTTTCTCTATCTTCCCAGATACATCCACCATAACCTTGCCTAACATATCAAACCACTTTTTTCTCCAGGGATGTGGATGACCTGATTTTAGAATAGCTCTTACAATCTCCTGTCGTGAGGTGCCCTGCCTGATAATCTTAGAAAATTCTTTTATATGAATATCACAAAAACATCCGTAATCACACGGTTGATGGTTGAAATTCCTGAAATCATCTTCAAGCCAGAGTATATATGGATATGTGGAAGCATATAGTTTATAGGCTTCTATAATCCATTTCTGCCAACCTCCTGACATGGGACATGCACATGCCTTACATGTTTTACCTTCCCAATCTACGAAAAAACTCATCCCTGAAAACACTTTCCTCATATCTCTACCCCGATCAGCATGGCCTAATGTAAGCCATGGGTTTATAGAAAAC
>CAYVEO010000115.1:0-4048 GCA_964449965.1 uncultured Planctomycetia bacterium | reverse complement strand
TTTAATAGTCTGGCAAACCCCGATCTTTTATTCATTGGTGCCAAACTCAAATTGCTAAAGATTGAGCCGGAAAATCCGCAGATTTCCTCAACGCAATCAACCATTACTTTGGAGTCATACACGGTTAAAACAGGAGATTATCTCTGGGACATAGCGGTTCGATCGTATGGCGATGGCTTTCGCTGGCAGGATATCGCAAAGGCAAATAATCTGATAAACGCAAATGTCATTGAGCCTGGAACCATCCTTAAAATCCCAAGATAAAAAGATGTATTTTGATACCTTTATTCAAGATATATTGGTATATTGGACATAGAATAGGTTTTGAGGCGGTGTGTGGTGGTGGTCCAGCGGTACCCGCCAAAAATTTCCTGCGGGGTTAGTACACCGGCAGTATGCCACCTTCCCAAGGTGGAGAAGCGAGTTCAATTCTCGTACCCCGCTCACAGGCTCAAATGGTCTACCCCTAAAGTAATTGTTATGGCTAAATAAGTGCAACTTTAATCATTTGTCTTGTTAATCAACTTCTGCGGATTTTTTTGACGGTTAAAACTTCTTTAATATTTAATTTAAAACAGTAAGATCATCTCCGTCCCCTAGGATCCGGACCCCGGGGATCTGGACCTCTAGGATCAGGTCCTCTGGGATCTCCTGGTCCTCCGGGGTTATGTGGTCCCGGGTCAAAAGGACCCAATCCTTTAGGGTATAACTCTCTTCTTGGTTCAATCCATGGTTGTGTTAGGCCATGATAACTTTCTTGACCTTTTTGGGGGCTTTGACCATAAGGCGAGAACGGTCTCAATAATAACCAAAGTTGGTTTCTAAAACCTGCGATTCTTTCTTTATAATCTTTATGGGATATTTCGTTTAAACCATTTACCTTTCTAAATCTGCTTTCTAAAAACTGAGCCAACTCATCGAGCCTTAAAATATCTAGTATGCTAGGCTGTTCATATAAAGATAGTCTATCTAATCCCAGCCTTGTTTTAAGCATATTGTATACCCCACCCGACTCTTTTTCTTCTTGCTCTAAAAAGGCTAATAAACCTGAATCTTCAGACTCCTTGCCAACGACTTTTAAGCTTTCCCGCAGATTATATGCTCGTTTTACTTCTGGTTTTGTTAAACCCTCTTTTTCTCGCTGGAAAAATGGCTCGTGGTAATATATTCCAAAATTTTCTGCCTTGTCCCAGTATGATAAAAATCTGGTTCGTCGAGCCATTTTTCCATCATAGGAGGTAGCAACATGTTTTCCTTCAGGGTCAACATAGTGTATGCGATCATAATTAAATTCTTCTCCAGGCTCTATCGGCAAATAAAAGGCTAGCGCAAAGGCTAATTCTGATTCGTCAGTTGCATACCTTCGTAAAAATGCCTTTAATGATATACCATAGGTCTTTCTGGTCCAAGGATCCAGCTTTTCTATTTCGGTGGTTTTTGTTACATAACCTCCCTCATGAGCTAAATGACCATCAATCAATCGTCCCCCTGTTTCATCCAAACCTTCGAAGAGAGTTCCTCTCTGTAAGGTGCTTGTTGTGTAATTACTCCAGCTGTCAGGTTGTTCAAAATGATTTCCAAGATACCGCCAACTTATCCTTTCTTCTAGACCAGAAAGAGCAATTATATTTTCTAAGGTAGGAATTTTAATGGAATCACTATCAGTGACTACAGTAAATGCATAGTCATTAAATGAAGTTCGTATGGTATGTGCTAATGAGTGGAGGTATTCTTCTAGCTCATGGTCTGAGCTAGGCAATCTTTGACTATTTATTTCATCTGGAATGTCAGATGGTAATTCTTTTAAGCTCATAATCTAGGATGCATTTTATCAGATCCTGTGAGATATTTCATCACTGAAGATGATGCTAAAGCTCGGGAAGTATTTCTTAAAAGCGGATTTGGAAGAAATAATCTTAAACAAGCTTTAAAAAGGACACTAGACGAATTTAATCGAACTCGTGGATTTTAGCCTCAGAAAGTTGATAAAATTCACAAAAATATAATCCTAGAACCTAATACCCTAACGGGAATCGAACTACGAACAATAATCTCTTAGTGGAAAAGTGTTTTTGTATTTGATATAATTAAATTATGCAAAAGGGTTTTTCTGTGTTATATATTGTTCTTGGAATCTTAGTTGTTGGAGGTTTAATCACTGGTGGATTTTACTTAAAAAACTTTGTCAACACTTCAAGTACCAAGCAAACTGAATTAATTCAACAGCAAACTTCAACCGCATCTCGTAATACCGCGGAAAATTTTGACAAGCAGATGGTCATAAAAACTGTGCCTTTTACTGATTCTAAAGGAAATAATAAGCAATTCGTAGTCCTTAAAACTGCTGAGGAGGGTGGGATACCAAGGGCGGATGCATATATAGCTGATAATCAGTTAACGAGCAATTCTGCAGTAAAGATTAGTTCCTTAAGTGATCCAGATAGTGGTTTAGGATATGCTGCAACTTCAGAAGGTTTAACAGTCTCTGTATCTCCTAATTCTGGACAGAAATATATCCTGATCGTAATTAAAATAGCTGATGGTAGTAAAGCGGTTATTATAAATGAGAATGGAAAAATTATAAGCGATAAAGTAGTAGGTAATGCTATAGATTTAGTAAAAGATAAATGTCAGTGTGGATTTGAGTTTGATAAGTGGATGGGCAATGATAAGTTTTATGTAAAAGTTCCAACAGCTGGAGGTGGTACTTATCAGATCCTAATAGATTCAACAACAGGTAAGACGATTTCTAATCCTAAAAAAATTTAGTTTAATCCTTCGGCCACAGGGATCGAATTTATGATATGCATACTTATGCATTTTTTAGACCTAAAGCATAAGCAGAGCTTGGTTTCTCGCAAGCTCGAAATTAGACTAAATCCGGTAATAGACCTTCAGATAGAAACAATCTGATAAACCCTGGCAGCCCGCTTCGCCAACGAGGCGAGTCCGCCTTGACTCGGCGAGGCAGGTCTGACTAAGGCCTCGTCAGGAGCTCCATTAACCCATTCCAACTTTATTTCCTTAGGCTTCTACCCATCCAACCCCATGTGTTTGTGCGACGTATAATACCCAAACGTTCCACCGAATCAGACTTGGTTTGAGATCACGTGGCGAGCGTAGTCGAACCACTACCATTAGGGATTAGAAACCTAATATTCGATCCGCAGACGCAGTTCTTTTGCCTTGCAAACTTCTCATTTGCATCCCAAGGCCTCCTATTGGCTGATAAGAAGTTAGCGAAGGATGAGGGGAAAATTTATAGATTGATCCATCTGCTAAATCTAAGGCTAAACTGGCGCTATTTTGTCTAATATCTCCAACCCATATATCGATTTTTAATTTTCTCACTTGCATTTCTCTAACTTCCTTCAATATTTCAACCATCTCTTCTAAGGGAGAATTTGAGCCTCCTACTAGAGTAGCTTGATAATTGGGTTCTGTTTCAGGTGTGGGATAAAAAAGTCCTCCCTGCATGGTTCTTAGCGTAAGTGCAGGATCTGTTAACCCATCAATATGAGCCAAAGCGCCTCTACCGCTAGAATGATCATAAAGACTTACTAAAAAGCAAGGATTTGCTCCAAAAGCAGCTAACCATTTCAAAGCTATACCATGTGCTCCAGCCCAACGCCCTTGATTTACTAAATGTATGGCTTTATGATTCTCGGGAGTTTCAACTAATACTCCTTTTTAAATATTAGGATTAGCAGCTTTTAGAAGCTCTTTTTGAAGCAATTCGTTATTAGGTTTTGGTTCTACCATAGAATAACGAATTATATCACATGATAAGCATCGTTTCAAATTTTGTACAGTTACCGTATCAGGGTTTCGTTGACATCGGGTCGCCTAGAGTAGGATCTGTTGGTAAGTATCCATTCTTCGATTCTCTGTTACGGTGTCCCTCTTAATGCCCACCCCAAGGGTGTACATTCAAAGTTTAAGATTGTACCGAAGTGTTCTATCTGTACCGATACGGGATCGTTATAGCTAGATGATACGGGATCGTTATAGCTAAAGTCAAACAAACCTTAGTGACAGCCAAAATGTA
>CAYVEO010000114.1:1138-4088 GCA_964449965.1 uncultured Planctomycetia bacterium | reverse complement strand
GTCTCGGCTGGCCTAAAGATAAGACTTTTTATATCCCGGAAGAAGTAAAACAGCTTTGTCAAGGTCGTGTAGCCGAGCTAAGGGAAGAATACGAGAACTGGCAGACACAATTTAAGAAATATATCAGAGACGACCCTAAAATGTCTCAATTGTGGGATTCCTACTATAAAAAAGAATTTCTGGGGAATCTGGAATCTGAATTACTGAAAACTATCAAGAAAGACTCGATAGCCACCCGCATAGCTTCGGGGGAGATGATGCAGGTGATTTCGCAACAAATACCCGGTTTTGTTGGTGGTTCTGCCGATCTCCACCCATCGACAAGGAATATCCACTTCGGTGTCAGGGAGCATGCGATGGGGGGTATTTTAAATGGTATGGCGCTTTATGGGGGGATCATTCCCTTTGGCTCGACCTTTTTGACATTTTCAGATTACATGCGGCCTTCCATCCGGCTTGCTGCAATGATGAAGATACAAGTAATCTACGTATTTACCCACGATAGTATTTTGTTGGGAGAAGACGGCCCTACCCACCAACCCGTGGAACATTTACCATCACTCCGTTTAATTCCCGACTTATTAGTAATAAGGCCGTCAGATGCCACCGAAACGGCTGCTGCGTGGGTAGCAGCGCTGAACCACAAAGTCGGCCCCACGGCATTGATCCTATCCCGCCAAGATATTCCGGTAATTAACCGTTCAGTCTATCCATCACAGAATTATTTGAAGTATGGCGCTTATATATTAAAAGATCCACAGGGCGACCCTGACATCATCCTCATAGCATCAGGTTCCGAGGTTGCCATAGCCCTTGAAGTCACATTACTGTTACAAGGAAAGGGAATCAAGGTCAGGCTTGTCAGTATGCCGAGTTTTGAGTTATTCAGGTCAAATTCTGATGAGTACAGGAATAGCATACTACCACCAGCATGTACGAAACGGGTGGCTATTGAAGCTGCCGCCAAAAATGATTGGTATGAGTTTGTTGGATTGGACGGCCTTATCATCGGTGTTGACCAGTATGGCGCCTCAGCGCCATCAAAAACGATAGCCGAGCGTTACGGCTTTACGACAAATAATATCTTACATGAGATTAACAAAAAATGGGGACTGTAGAAAGAGTAAAACCGCTGAGACACAGAGGACACTGAGAAAGTAATGATTCCTAAATTTATGTCATATAATTTTAAACAAATAGTTCCTCCCCCTTGCCTGTCCTGAGCGAAACCGAAGGGATGGGGGAGGTCAGGTGGGGGTGGAAGAAGAAGCTACGCACCCTCCCCCTGCCCCATAAGCGCTAACTTGTTTTAAGTGAACTCGAAGTATTTTGAGATTTGCATATTTCGGGTTCTTGGTTTTTCTGCTAAAGAGCAAGCAATGTCGTTCCAGTAGTAAAGAACTTCCTGTAATAATAACGCTGGTTCTATAGCCCGTTTTACTTGATGAAACATAAAAGCAAATTTACGCCATTGGCTTTGAGTCCTCTGACTGGAACATGATGTATCCCCAGGGGGAAAAGGACTTGGCAAAATCTATTAATTTTTCTGTTAAAAGAGCAACGAATAATTTGCCGTAAAGCCAAGCTTTTGAACTATCATCATCGTATTTAGGTAAATGTCCAAATTGTGCTATTTGTTTAAATCTTTTAAAGACCAGTTCAATTTGCCACCGGATTCGATACCATTCTAAGATATCAAAAGCGGTAAATTGATTTTCAGGAAACGTTGTGAACACAATTACGTACTTGGCATAAATAAGGGTCTCCGGTTTCAGTTCAATGCCCTTTTTGCTTGCATGTTTTTTAAGTTTTTTATGAGCTATTTTAATGGCTTCTTCTGTTTTGCGTATTACACAAAGTCGACCTTTGACATATTCGGTATTGTCGGCGTCTGGAACAAAAACGTTCCATGATTTTATAGCAAGAGGTCGTTTTAGATGGTGAATTTCTTTCAATAAAGGGAATGGTTTCTTTTTTTCGTCGAGTATTCGTATCGATTGCGAATTAACTCTAACACTAAGATGAGCGCCTTTCCCTGTAATATAATGAATTCCTTGACCGGTACAGTAGCCTCTGTCGGCTATAATATAATCATCTTTTTTTATCGGAAACTGAAGAAAAGATTCTCCTGTACCTTTTCCTTCTGTTTCCGTAAGTTTAAAGAAATCGCAAGATAACGAAGGAATCACAATACTATAATGAATGCGCCAAAGACTTCCTGTTTTCCCTGGTTCCTTTACTGTTGTTGCATCAAATAGGCGAAGGTGAAAATCTTTCCTTTTACTAATTTGGAGGCCACGCTCATGGAATAAAGATAAACACAATTTATATAACCATTCTTTGCTCTTTTTTAATCGCTTTAATAAGGCAACATCGGACAAGTCTGCTAATTTAGCACGCTTGGCTCGAACGACTGTCTCGCGCAATGAATAGCCACATCCTAAATGAATTAGTAATGTTCGAAGAAGTTTTTCTTCTGATTTATCCTTGCGCAAGCCTTTTAACGCATTTGTATCGACAGCTAAACTTTTCCAATCGTTTGGGAAAAAGGTTTTGAGAAGGTCCCAATCTTCATTCATCATGGCTTTGTCCTCCTATAAGTTAGCAGGATGATTGATATAAAAATACCATGATGAATAAAATTTGTCAATAAAACAAGTTAGCGCTTATGTCCCCCTGCCCCCCTCCGTGAGGGGGAGAAAGGGGGAGGGGATTCAGGGGTGTGTTTGATACAGCAGTCTATAAACCGTTTATTCAGTATTCTCCGTGCTTCTGTATCTCGGTGGTAATTCTTTTTTCATTTTTGTGTCGGACATAAAGAATATAGCCCACTCCGCCAGAAAGACCATCATCATGTTCAACGACTGCCACGCAGGCAAGGCGGCCAGGAATGCACTTGAAATGATTACTATTTTAAGATAGCCTTAACCGAAGAATTGAGCGTGAAGAT
>CAYVEO010000114.1:0-1128 GCA_964449965.1 uncultured Planctomycetia bacterium | reverse complement strand
GACTTTGAGGGTGTGATTCCCGAAGGAAGCTACGGGGCAGGCGAAGTCGAGATTTGGGATAAAGGTGAATATGAGATAGTATCCATGGAAAAAGGGAAAATTGTATTTCATCTTGCAGGAAAAAGAATAAAAGGTCGATATGCCCTAATCCATACAAACGACAAAAACTGGCTCATTTTCAAACTGAAAATACCTTAGCGAGGCTTTGTCACCGTTCAACAAAAGAGTTTGGAACCACAGATGACGCAGATTGCGCAGATTTTACAATACGAGTTTTATGGATTATCGATATCTTTTATCTATGTAATCTGTGAAATCTGTGGTTTCGCTGCTCCTTAGAACCTATCCAGCATTTATTAATTGATTCATTAGTTTTTACAAGAGAAAAAGTGTGACCACAAGACATACCCGGTTGGAGAAAATCCTGCCACTCATTATTATCCTCATTTCTGCCCTTTTGTATCTTAATACACTTCCTAACACCTTTGTTTATGACGACACCAACGTCATTACTGAAAATTATTTCATCAAGTCTTTTGGAAATTTGCCAAAGCTGTTTACAAGGGATTATCTGCCTTTTTCCGGAGAACTCAGCTATCGCCCGGTTGTCACCCTGACGTATTTTTTCAATTATGCCATCTGGGGGCTGAATCCGCTGGGTTATCACCTTACCAATGTCATATTACACACCGTCAATGTATTCTTATTCTACGTGTTCATGAAAATCATCTCCCGAAACTCGTCACTCTCTATACTCGCCACTCTACTGTTCTTGTCCCATCCCCTTCTTACGGAAACCGTCAATGCCGTCTGTTATCGGGAAGACATCCTTGCTTCAATTTTCTTCCTGCTGGCATTTGTCTATTTTATAAATATACGTATCCCTTTCTCCGGAAGAGGAAACTTAAAACAACAAACACATACCAGGCTCGTTCTCTACTATACCGTCTCCTGTGGTTCTTACTGTCTGGCGCTCTTCTCAAAGGAAATGGCAATTACGCTCCCCATCCTCCTCGTTTTGTTTGATCTTTTATACCCCCGTCAAGGCGAATCCAAGGCATCATCCGCCATCCCCAGACTGACGAAGGTACGGAGGTGGATACTCTTTTACTCAGGATATATTTTAGT
>CAYVEO010000113.1:1302-4262 GCA_964449965.1 uncultured Planctomycetia bacterium | reverse complement strand
TTCATGTCCATGCCTCAGATCAAAGATCTGTATCAACCTCGTCATCAAATCAGCCAAATCGGCAACCTCTGTGTCAGAAATATCTCCAAAAACGCCTGGCTTTTTGGGGCTTATCCATACTTCATCCGGCCACTGCGAAGCACTCGGACAAGATAAAAGAAATGACGCCGACTCCTGATGCTGCTCTTTAGGATCTGGATGAAATGTCGGTGTATCAATAGTGATGTCAAATGGCACCACGGCCAGTTGGGTGTGCGGATGAGGCAGACTCTCCCCTGCTTGTGAACCACGGTTATGGAAAATACATACCTGTCCTTTGTCTTTGTGTGTGTTATAGCGTTGTCTATAGGTCTGGAAAATAAGCTCCACCTGAGAACTTGGCAACTCACCAAAATTCTTATGATGATCCTGCGAATGAATAATCACTTCATGAATCGGGGCAAAGGGGAATTTGTTGGGAATGACGCGAATTAACCAATCACTCTCATTGTCATTTGAGGCGAGCACCCTGTACACTTCTTTCTCCTCTTTTTCTCTCCCGGCACAAAACGGACAGACAGGCTCAGGACCGTTGGCAACGTCGGGGCGCTTGGCCCGTCTGGGAGCAAGACTTACCCAAGTCCCAGAATAAGGATTTTTAAGAAATGAAAAATCAGCCATGAGTCTAGTATAGAAACAAGTAGTACAAAATACCAGATACTAAATACTCTTACTGTTGGGGGCCGATGATAATGAGGATATCTGCTTGAGGCTTTATCTCCCCTTTCGGAAGCGTCGCGACAGTTCCATTTACAAGCCCGGCAATTTTTTTTACTTCATCTTTATTTTTGCCTGAAATATCTATCACGAATCTCTGTATAATCGTTTACAGCATTTGCTTTTACAACAACACTAATTTCCGGTGCTTTCGGCTGAATCTGCCGTTCTATACGGGCTGCAAGCCCTGAAGTCTTTGTCCCGTTGTATAACGCCACGGTAATTTTGGCGGGCTTTGCTGTCGGCTCAGGCGTAAGAGTAGGAGTTGGAGTGGATTTGGCTGTTTTGGTAGGCGTTGGTTGTGCTTTCTTGTCCGGAGCGGTTGGGGTAATGGCGCGATCCATAAAGGTCACATCTATAATTTTGTTTTGGCTTGGCCTGTACAAAATAACCTTTTTTGCGCTCTCAAAGCTGATTAAGACATCTGAATTCTTCGCATTAGTAAAATACAGTTTGGCTTTATCTATGTTCAGATCACCCAAAATCTCAATACTGGGATCTTCACCTTTTGGCAGTTCCATAAGCATGTTCACCCTTGAAAGCATTTGCTGTTGCTGTTCTTTCGCAAGCTCAGCCGGAGTCTTAAGCATTTTTTGAGTCGTCTGGTATTGCCAGTAAAAATAGGCTCCAGGTATAATAACAAGTAGAAAAAGAGCTCCGATCAGAATACTTAGTGATCGTCTGGTAAATGGGTGGTTTGAGAGCATAAAAAACGGGTCGTATCAGTCGGTCAATATTATACCATTTTGCTTAATTTTGCAAGCTATTCGCTGCTTTACGGTGATTTTTTCTGGTTTCCTGTATTCCTGTTTTACCTATTTAATCCTAAACGTATCCTTTAATATATTAAAACATCATATAAGCCCTCTAACTCCTGTATAAATCTATTCTTTAAGGCATACTAATATAGTAAACTATACTATATTTATACCTTGCTGCTTGCAATCCTCTCTGCTTTTGTTAGAATCCGACTAGCTAGTTTTCAGTTCGTAGTTCGTGGTTCGTTGTAGAAGATATACCAAACGTATATTGCCCTTCTCCATCTGTGAACTATGAATAATGAACTCAGAACTACTTCGCACCTTAACATTTTGCGGAAGATGAAATTATAACGGCCTTTTCAAGATCGGCACAAAGGGCAATCCTGCCCGAAGTTTCCTGTACGTTCAGGAGAAAGAAGGTAACCGTGTCATCCAACGGGTACGTCAAGGGCAAGGTACTCAGGTACAACCATGGCAAAGCGTACGGATTCGTCTGTACTCCCGACGGCGGTTCTCTCTTTTTCGGCCAATTCGGCCGGGATCGTCGATACCCACTTCTCTCCGGTCACCCCATAGGGGGAGACGTGTTGATCTTCAAAATCGGCACGGAGCGAGGCGGGAGAAAAGCTGCCAAAAATTGGCGAATCAAAGCGACCGACGAACTGCTCCCCTGGGAAATCTGACCAAAGGAGGTCAAACAACTGCAGACCCACAATTGAATAAGGGAACTCTGACCCGCTTCTTCGGACGGAGATGACATGAACCAGGCGTGGGTTTTCCTCGCAAGTATCGCCTCTGGCACACTCCTTCTCTGGTACGGTACGTATCTCTACCGCCATTGGCAGGCATGGGACGGGTTTTTCCTAAGAACCGTCGGCAGTCTGCTTACGGCGTGGGGGTGCATTGAGCTTCTGCGCATAGCCTCAGAAACAATCATGCCGGAAACCCAGCGGGCTATGCTTAATCCGGTCGGTATCGGAATCGGCGTAGCAGTCCCCCTGTACTGGCACTTTGAGGAACAAAAGCGGAGACTCAGGTTTCCTCCCAGCCCACGGTACGTCATAAGAAGCATTTTGTCGCTGATTGCAATCAGCCTGCATATCGGCAACAAATCGCTGACCAACACGACGTTCTACCGAAGGCTTTTGAGAGAAATCGCGCCTGCACTTTTGATCCTGGGAATTGCCTTCTGGGTGGACTTCATCATCGCCTTCTTCGTGGGCGGCTACCTCTTGCCGGCTCTTGTAATGCTGGTGATCCTTGCGGTCGCTTGTGGCAAGTGGCTTTACAAGTGGTGGCACCACAACGACAGACGAGACAGATTGGAACGCACATGACCATTCATCGTCACCTTATCGCCCATCGGACTGCAACCTTTGCAGACCACTGGGACGAAATCGGCATGGACGTGATCCGCAACCGCTACGTCACCTGGTTTTTGAT
>CAYVEO010000113.1:638-1290 GCA_964449965.1 uncultured Planctomycetia bacterium | reverse complement strand
CGCGCTTTTCGTCGGTTACTGGATCTACCTGGCAATCTGCTGCGGACGATCCGAAACCACCGACACCGGTGAGGCAATCCGAGTGATACTCCCTGGAGCACTGCTCTTGGGAGGCATATGGATTTTCGCAGTTGTCCTCAGCTCGGCCATGCGAGGCTTCGGCCTCTTCGGTCTGGCAAACGAGGACTTCTGGTGGACGGTTGCCTATCTTTCGTGGCTGTTCCATCTCTGCCACAGATGGAGGCGCTATCACTAAAGACTACCGTTGTGTGACCTACCAAAAGTGAGGTTACAGCGACAGAGGACGCACTCCTCTTTCAGCTAGAAAGGCCGATTATGAAACGCGGCCTTCCTTAAGGAAGCAGATGAGAGAAAACAGAGTTGCCCCTTCCGCCACGCCACTGGCTGTAGGTCTGACCCTTACAAACATGGCACTTGTGTACTTTCTCACACGAGACATGTACCTGGTGCTGATGGTTCTGGGGATCACGCTGATGGCCAAAGGTATCGACTGGATAGGACAAATTCCCAGGCTACGACACCACGACCTCCCCTCCAGGAAGAACGTGGTCAAAGGAATCGCTGCTATCGTCGGCGGCCTTTTCCTTTTCTACTGGAGTTTGTCTCAGGCGTTCGGTCCACCATTCTAAGG
>CAYVEO010000113.1:0-628 GCA_964449965.1 uncultured Planctomycetia bacterium | reverse complement strand
CCAACTGACCCGTCTGGTCAGCGAGGACGACAGCACCACTTCCTGAAGGAGGCAGTGTGGCGATTTGGATCACCGCAGGGTCGTTTGCTGTAATGAGCCTGAGCGTACGACTTCCGGGCTGGAAGGGAATCCTGATTCCCCTGGCCGGGCTGATCGTATTCGGGTTCTCACTTCAGCAGGCCACACTCGACTGGGTGTTCATCACCGGCATGGTCATCGTCGGACTGGGCTCAGAACTGCGAAAGAGATATAGACTTATCTCATGGGGATGGGGTTTCTTTATCATCTTCGCAGATCTGCTCTTCCGACACTGGCCGGGCTGATCTTCCGCAAAAGACCAAGTATTACCGCAAGGTTTGCTCGGTCACCATTTCGCCTGCTAGAACTACTCTGGCGAGCGAGGCCGTTGGAGGCTCTAGGAACAAAGTTGTGAGTGTGATTGCATCCGCAATCGCAGCGACCCAGTCGCACTCCCACCTTTCTCCTATCCTCCACGGCAAACCATTTCCACAATTTCCAATTATCTAATAACTGATTTCTAATTAAATCCCAAGTTTCAAATCTGAAACAAATCTAGGAAGAAGCGAATGGGCAAAATTTTTCTGGTGAGACTGTTTGAGCCTGAGAC
>CAYVEO010000112.1:0-4343 GCA_964449965.1 uncultured Planctomycetia bacterium | reverse complement strand
TGTATGCCTCTACTATGCCTTCCCTTCCGCATATGATGCCGCCCGTTGGAAAATCTGGTCCCCTTATAACCTTCATAAGGTCATTTATAGAGGCATCTGGGTTGTCTATAAGCGTAACAATGCCATCTACTATCTCACCTAAGTTATGCGGCGGTATATTGGTAGCCATACCCACTGCTATACCGCTTGAGCCATTTACCAGCAGGTTAGGAAGATTGGCAGGCAGGACAGTCGGTTCAACCAATGTTTCATCAAAGTTAGGGACAAATTTGACGGTATCCTTCTCTATATCAGAGAGCATCTCGTCAGCAATCGCTGCCATACGTGCCTCAGTATATCTCATCGCAGCCGGTGCGTCACCATCGACCGAATTATGAACGAAGACACCACAAGCCAGAGCAAAATTATGCCAAGGCTCAATTGTTAAATCATAAACGTCTTCTCTTTCATTGAGAATTTCTATTGCTATCACTTTATGATTGTATCTATGCTTTGCCTGATTTACCAGATCTTCAAAACCAGCAAATTCCCATTTTTCTTGTAGAGGCTGATAGATTGTTTCATATCCCTTTAGATTATAGTCATCCTTACCATCGTAAGTATTAGTATATAAAGGCATCAATGATTCTTGAGGCTTCAAATCTTTAGCTTTTTTATAAGTTCCGTCTCTTAGCATAAAAAGATGGTCTGGGGTACACCTTATTTCTGCGCCATTATCTAAAATAACCTTAATAATCTTCGTATTCTTGCGTGTTTTCCTTGGATTTTTAATCTCGGCGATTTTAATCTCTTGTGTTTTTAGATTAAAAGTAAATGTATAATTTTTCCTGCCTTGTTTCGATTCCCTTACAAGTTCTTCAAAATTAAGACATCTGCCATCCGTAAGCTTAACCTTTGTATCTTTTGTAAAGCATCCAAAATTTCCTTGACCGTCTATCAATGGATATCGCAGCGAAAAATCCTGCACCATCCTTACCAATGCATCATAGACAGCCACGTCGCCATGCGGATGATATTTTCCAAGGCATTCGCCCACTATACGGGCAGTCTTCTTATACTGCTTATTGTGCTCTAAATTAAGCTCCTTCATAGCATAGAGAATCCTGCGGTGGACAGGCTTAAGCCCGTCCCGAACATCAGGCAATGCCCTTCCTACGATTACGCTCATCGCATAATCTATGTAGGAATTCTTCATCTCATCTTCTATATATACAGGGACTATCTTTTCATTGAGGGTATACATGCTTTATAGTATACAATATATTAAAAATAAATCAAGTGAATTTTTTGGCACAAAACTGAAACCCGAAAATGCTTGACAAAAGAAAGGGGAGTAGTATAATTAAACCATAAGGGAGAATATGCCGGAAATTTGTAGATTCCTGGGAATAGTAATATCCATGTATTATAAAGAGCATGTGCCACCGCATTTTCATGCCAAATATGGTGAAGAGAGAGCATCTTTTTCAATAAAAGATTTTAAAATTATTGAGGGAAGATTACCCAAGAGGGTTATTTCTCTTATTTTAGAATGGGCTTTTGAACACAGGGATGGACTAATGGAAGATTGGGAATTAGCTCGGAGACGAGAAGAATTGAAAAAGATTCCACCACTTGTTTAGGAGGTTATTATGCATTGGGTAACTGATGTGAGATATATTGAGGGTTATAAATTGAAATTACGATTTGAAAATAAGGAATACAAGATGGTTGACCTACAATCATATCTTGATGGGAAAATTTTTAGACCGCTTAAGAGTATAACATATTTTAAAACTGTTACCCTCAACAAAGATATTGATACTATTGTCTGGCCAAACAATGCTGATTTCTCACCAGACTTTCTTTACAAAATTGGACAAACTGTTAAGAATTAAATAAATTTTCTAAACTGCGATTTGCTCCATGTGGTCGCCCGTTAACTCCAGCGGTAGGTAACCATTGCTTTAATTAAAGAGTAGAGATGGAACGTAAAGAATTTGAGGAACTGGCAAAAAAAGCATTTGACCAACTTCCAGAGGTTTTTAAAAAGAAACTTGAAAACATAGACTTAACCATTGAAGAAGAACCTGATATGGAAATTGTAAAGGCTTTAGGGTTGGGAGTACGGGGCCGTCTTTTAGGGCTTTACCAGGGAGTCCCTTTAAAAGAGAGAACCCACTACTATGGCATGGTGATGCCTGATAAAATAACCCTGTATAAAAGGAATATTGAAAGGTCGTGTAAATCCAAAGATGAAGTTTTCTCACAAATACAGCACGTTATTGAACATGAGATTGCCCACCATTTTGGTATATCTGACCAACGGCTGAAAGATATAGGTGCTTATTAGAAAGAAGGAGACGCTGATGAGGAGCTTTTTAATAAAGAAGAGCGAATATAATTTAACGTTTCCCTCTCAGAAATTTTGAAATTTCAGGCTTAAAATGAAAAAGTACTGGTGGGGGGTTGTTTAATGTGATTCTGGTGGTAACTTAAAATAACACCCGGGTAAGGATTGGGTTAACTTAGGCGTGCCATTAGGCAAATGGATATTCATAATGGGAAATAGAACAAAAGGTCAAACAGAAGCACAGATTAGCGATGCAATAATTAAATTTGAAAAGGAATATATGGGTAGGGGGCCAACTGAGACCAAGACCTATATTTTAAAGGATATGGTCTTCGTCCGACTTAAAGGTGTTCTTACGCCAGCAGAAGAACAATTAGCCAAAACTGCTGAAGGGGCAGATTTAATAAAAAAGACGCGCGTTCAGTTATTGGAGAGTGCAAGGATTTTATTGGAAAATTTGGTTTCTGATATTACTGGGTGTCAAGTAAGGAGTCTTCATACAGATATAAGCACAAAGACAGGCGAGAGGGTTATTATTTTTACGTTAGACCAAAATTTGGAGGATGAATTTAAAATATAACAGGATTTTAAGATTTTATTTGCTGAATATATGCTTCAATCTTCTTCATCAGAATTCTACCTCCTCTTTTTCAAACCAACCATATAATACTGGCAGGACTAAAAGGGTTAAAATGGTTGAACTTATTAACCCGCCAATTACTACCACTGCAAGTGGTTTTTGCACTTCTGAACCAGGCCCTGTGGCAAATAATAGTGGCACAAGCCCAAGAATGGCCACTGAGGCTGTCATCAACACAGGCCGAAGCCGCCTTTCGCACCCTGTTGTAATAGCCTCATTGAGAGAGACTCCTTCCCGCCTCAATTGATTTATATATGTTACTAATACAATCCCATTTAATACTGCTACCCCGAATAGTGCGATAAAACCTACCGATGCAGGAACACTCAAATACAATCCTGAAATAAACAAAGCGATTATTCCACCTATTAAAGCAAACGGCAGATTTATAATAACTAAGAATGCCTGTTTCAATGAGTTAAATGTTGAAAACAATAAAAGAAATATCAAGGCTATAGTTACTGGAACAATGACCATTAACCGTTTCATCGCCCTTTGCTGATTCTCAAATGCTCCACCCCAGGTGATATAATACCCACTGGGTAGTTTAAGATTCTTTTCTAATTTCTCCTGACATTCAGCTACAAAACTGCCAATATCCCTTCCCCTCACGTTACATTCCACTACGATACGCCTTTTGCTATTTTCTCTACTGACCTGAACAGGTCCCTCAACCAAGTCTATTGTCGCAAGTTGTGCCAGAGGGATTTTAACACCACCTGAAGAATCAACTAAGATGTTTCCGATAGTCTCTATAGAATTTCGTTTGTCTTCAGGGAATCTAAGTAATACCGCAAATCTCTTTTCACCTTCAAAAAACTCAGTCGCTGTCTTCCCACCAACAGCAGTCTCTATAATCTCCTGGACATCTGCCACATTTATTCCGTAACGGGCTATCTTCCTGCGGTCTATCCTCACCTCCACATAAGATTGACCTGAGACCTGTTCCACACGCAAGTCTCGTATCCCTTTCACATTTGAAATTATCTTTGCAATCTCATCTGCATTGGTCTTAAGGAGATCCATATCATCACCGAACAATTTGATAGCAATCTGCGACTTCACACCAGAGATGAGTTCGTCAACTGTTAATGCAATGGGCTGGGTGACATTTAATGCTATACCTGGTATCTGGCTCAAAGCCTCTGTTATCTTTTCCACTAACTCTTCTTTATATTTTGCAGTCTTCCAAAATTTCCTGGGCTTTAGAACAACTATAGGGTCGCTTAAATTTGGACCCATCGGGTCTGTGGCTATCTCAGCATTTCCTATTTGAGATACCACTGTTTCTACTTCAGGAAATTGCATCATGATTCTTTGGGCAATTTTTTCAATCTTTATTGATTCCTTAAGAGAAATACTCGGCAGGCG
>CAYVEO010000111.1:0-4422 GCA_964449965.1 uncultured Planctomycetia bacterium | reverse complement strand
CGCCCACTCTTTAATCGGCTATTTAATAAGGATATAACACCTACATACGATATCAATATCACTTTTACCGATTTAGGTTTCTGTATCTTAATACTATACCATTCCCTCTATCAGTTCTTTTGCCCTCTCTTTATTTGAAATTGATACCATAAGCCTCGCTTCAAATCCCATCCATGGGGACCATATAGTGATATTTTCATCAAATATCTTGCAAGGAATTCCATCTCCTTCTAAAATTGACCTGGCAAGGTCTATCTCTGCAATGTTTGAACTCCTGTATATTTCAACCCATTCTTCCTTTGCATCCATTAATATGATATCTTTCCCTAATGTGATTACTTTAGAATACTGTTTACCCTGGATTCTAAATCTTGAAGGTCATCTCTTATAGTCTGTATTTCCTTTGCCTGATTTTGATGGGTGTTTTCTATGGAGGCTACTTTCATCTGTAGAGAATCGCTCTTCTCTTTCACCTCGGAGATTTTTTTGCTTATTTCTGATGGCCCTTCTTTAATATTATCTTGTAATCTTTGAATCTCTGTTTTCAGACTCTTTAAGGTTTCTTTAATCTCCTCTAATGGTTCTGGTTTATCCTGGTATAATGTCACTCTTGCCATTATTTTTCCAGAAATGCCTTCCTGAAAATCTACCTTAAATCTATCTTCTTCTCCTGCCTGGACAATCTCATAAATCTTCCCGTTATACTCTACTTTGTCAGGAATCAATAGATCTTTCCCTATAAACTGGAATGCCTCATAACCTTTTTCTATTATAATTTTATTGGGGAAGAGCGTCGGCGGATACGTAGGGTCATAGTCTAAAGCAACTACAGAACTGGGAAGATATAAAATGCCCATTATAAAGATATTAGTAATGATGATTTTCCTCATTTCTTCTCCTCTTCAGGCATAGATTTCTTATGCAGGTTTTCAAAATCCTGGTCAACAATACGGAAAAGCGGCAGATTCGCCTCGGTTGCTACATAAATTACATTGGGGTTCTTATTCAGGGTGTTTATCCATAAGTAATGCAGGTATTGGGTGGTCAGACTTTGATTGATTATAGACTGGGCATCTTTTATACCAGACGCCTCTACACGTTTTCGCTCAGCCTCCTGTGTTTTCTTTAAAAGTACAAATTTCATCTGCTCCGCTTCCTGCTCCGCCTTTAATTTCTGCTCTATCGCAGTGCTTACTGTTGGTGGGAGGGTTATACTCCTTAAAAGCACTTTTTCAATGGTTATCCCTCTTTCTTTAACCAATATATCCAGGAAATCATGAAACTTCTGAGCCAGGACCTCCCTTTCAGAGGTATAAAGCGCCTTTGCCTCAGAGCTTACTGTAATATCCCTGGCTACCGCCCTGTATTGTGGTATTAAGATTATCCCCTGGTAATCCCTGCCAACTGTCCTATAGATTGTTACCGCTTTTGATGGGTCTAATTTGTAAAGCACTGACACCTCTAATGCAACTGTCAACCCTTCTTTTGATGGAACACTCATCGTCTCTTTATCTTCCTGGGTTCGTATGGACATCTTTATAACTCTTGCCAGAGGATTCACAAAATTTAAACCGCCCTGCAGTTCTTTCGGACTCACCTTGCCAAAAAAATCCACCACACCAACATGTCCGGCAGGGACTATTCTTATGCAAGCCAGCAATATACCTGTGACTAATACAACCAGAGTGGATATAACAAGAGGTAATGCAGATTCCCTTCTTATCCCAACCCCTATTGCCAATCCTATTCCCACCCCAACTACTAAGATAATAAATAACCCCATACAACCTTCCCCCTTTCATTTATCCCACAAACATTTCCTTATCATCATTTTTCCTTTCCTAATATGCCTGTAACAAATTCCCTAATTTTATGAATGAATTCATCAGGATTGATGAATATTGCGTCATTATGAGAACCTTTCATCGCGTAAAATTCTTTTGGTGGTAGCGCCTCACTAAAAAGTTTTTCTCCGATGGAAAAAGGGACTATTTCATCATCTCTGCTGTGCATAATTAATTTGGGAATTTGAATGTCCTTAACTTTAGAGACTGCATCAAACTTTACACTTGCTACGATTTGCAGAAAACCTCGTGGAATAAAAGGAAACAGCCTCTCCCCCATATCTATTGCAGAAGTAAATGCGGCATAAGAAATGAGTCCACCCACTTTCATTTTAGATGATAAATCAATTGCCACATTACCTCCGATAGATTCTCCATAGACCACGATACTATCAGGTGGAATCTTTTTCTCATCAACTAAATATTTATAACTTGCTAAAGCATCTGTATAAAGACCTGATTCATTTGGTTTGCCCTGGCTCCTGCCATATCCTCTATAATCAAATATAAAGACATCAAATCCAACAGAATTAAACATATTTATAAACTCAACTCTATGACTGATATTCCCAGCATTACCATGGCAGAAAAGTATAGTGGCTATCGGATTATCCCTTTTAATAAACCAGGCGTTCAGTTTTATGCCATCGCTCGTCAAATACACATCCTCGTATGGCAAATTAAACTCTTGTGGAGTAAATTCAATATCAGCGGTAGGAAAATATATCCCTTTTCTCTCATAATATTTTAAATGAAATATCAGAAAGACAATAAATATGACAAAGATAACAAGAACCTGAACAATCAATCTCTGAACCATCCTATAAATATCCCTGTCCTCCTTTTTGAAATTCCATACAATGAACTATTTCTTCATACTCTCTTATATCTTATCCCCCTTATTTTAATACCGCTTGCTATCCACCTTTACAAGGATGATATTACCAACGTCAATAGGACCGTCTGATGGCATTGCCCCAGGTAGAATAATCACTTCTGAGGTTCCTTGTGCTATAATATTGCCCCAGCGACCTCCTTCTAATTTCTCCTGTCCCCAAATGGTTAGGTAATATGTTCTCGGGGGGACATCATCAAGACGGAAAGAGCCATCTGGTTCTACATAAACTGTGTTTTGATGCATCATTGGCTAACGGTTTTATTTTGTAAATGCCACTATTATCTGTTATTGCCGAACGAGCAAAATTTTTGCGTTCAGCATCAACAATAACCTTTGCGTAATTCGTGAACTGCTCCATCCGGGGCAAGTTCCTTACTTCTGAAAACAGTCATTCCGCCATAATCCGAGCCTGTGCTGTCGTCCATCCAGATGACATAATTATCACTGGTTGAATGCATGTTTTTTGCACGGTATCTTAAGACTGCGATTGGGTAACGATTAAAATCTACAGGTAAATCAAAATAATACGTCCAGACAGACCGCAAACTAACCTCTCCAATGGTGAATCTTGGAGAAGTAGGCTCCATATCTAAAGAAATACTTCTGGCTCGTATATCTCCTGCCCAATGTCTTGACATCTACTTTCTATTTACCGACAGCACAACACTCCGCTCAGGCGATATTATCCGTTTTTCTCTCCCCCCTAAAAACAAAATAAGCCACGAGCGAATTTTTACTCATGGCTTCTCAAATAAATGGGGATATCGGGTTTTAGTCATATCTTCCCCCTCACATTTCATTATTTCAAATATTACCACAATATTCTAACAATTGCAATAGATGTTTTCATGTTTTTGGGTTTAATTTATTGAATGGGTAGTACAGTCATTAAATAAAGGGAATTCTTACAAAATCGAGTGTTACAAAGTTACTTTTTTCTTTTTTGCAAGTAGTAAAACGTCTATGTCAACCTTATCCTGTTTCCGCTTGGACTTTTTTTTATTCTTCATTAACTCATCTATCCCAATAAAGGAAACTTTCTCGCTTCCATAAGTCCCTTTCGCTCTTTTCTTCCATATCTGCTCAAACGTGCATCCTTCAATAGAAGTCAGAATATCTATTCTTACAGGCTCATATCCCAATTGAATAATCTTTCCTGCCCCATTAAAATCCTCTATAGATAATTTCAGACTTTTAAACCCAAATTCATTTAGCGCTTTAACAACTCTTTTCGCATTCTCAGCATCTGGATCTATTAAAATATCCATGTCTTTCGTATATCTGGGTCTTGCATAAAATGCAACTGCATAAGCCCCAATGATACAATACTTCACGTTGTTCTTATTGAATAAACTTAATAACCCTTCGTAATCCTTTTCTATTTTCATCCTTTAATCTTTTTTTGATTTTGAAAAATGATTCTCTTAATAATTGGACAGTCTCCAACCTTTTTGTTGCTGTCATTCTGAGGTAATAATGCCTGTCAAACTCTTCTGCCTTACCAAATGAATCTGTCTTATTTACCCAGATTTTTTTCATCACCAATTATTATATCATAAGAAAGCCGTTTTTAACATATTTTTTTTACTTTAAAATGTTATTCTATCACTTTGATAATTTTCTCATCTGCAGTTCAAGGTTTATGCTATCTTTCTTGATTTCCACCAGCTTACAAGAAAC
>CAYVEO010000110.1:0-4431 GCA_964449965.1 uncultured Planctomycetia bacterium | reverse complement strand
AAAGGAAGCCGTGACCATTTTGCATTGCGTCTTGTGGCGATGGGATTGAATGAACGCCGGACAGTTCTCGTTACTTACGGTGTAAGCCTGGCATTGGGGATTTTCGCATTAGTCATCGTGAGATTAAAGATTGAATGGGCTATTGGAACCCTGGCTTTTATCATAGCCGCGCTGGTTCTCGCAGGGTACATGCTCGGCAAGGTGAGAGTGGAAAGAGAAGGATGAAACAACCTTGGTAAAAATAAAGGCAGCTCACATAATAACCAAACTTGAACTCGGCGGCGCCCAGCAGAATACCCTCTATACTGTGGAACATTTAGATAAAGATAAATTTGACGTGACTCTTATCTGTGGCAGTGGGGGATTATTAGACGAAGAATCTGACAAAAAAGGGGTCAGAGTGATTTTTATCCCTTCTCTTAAGACACGGTGGATTGTCCCATGGTTTGATATAATGGCCTTTTTAAAACTCTGGAGAATCTGTAAAAAGGAAAGATTTACCATTGTCCATACCCACAGTTCAAAGGCAGGGATTCTGGGGAGATGGGCGGCAAGGTTAGCAGGTGTTCCTGTAATTATCCACACTGTGCATGGATGGGGTTTTAATGATTACCAAAATCCTCTTTTGAAAAGATTCTATATACGGCTTGAGCGGCTCACTGCAAAAATCACTACCAATCTCATTGCTGTTTCATATAAGGATGTAGAAAAAGGACTTGAAGAAAAAATCGGCAGGCAGGAACAGTACAAGATAATACGCAGTGGTATAGAGATTGAGAAATTCAGGCATGTCCAGATAGACGTCTCATCCAAAAGGAAAGAGTTAGGACTTGACCCAGGCAGACCGGTCATAGGAATGGTAGCATGTCTTAAAACGCAGAAAGCCCCGATAGATTTTGTCAGGGTAGCAAATGAGGTCCGGAAGAAAATTCCAGAGGCACAGTTCATGTTAGTTGGCGACGGGATACTGCGAACCCGCGTAGAGCGTCTGAAAGACAAACTCGGACTTGATGGCAACCTTATACTTACGGGCTGGAGGCGCGATATCCCTGAAATTATGGCTTCAATTGACGTCCTCTGTCTCACATCGCTCTGGGAGGGTTTGCCCAGGACCATACTTGAGGCAGTCTCTTGCGGCATTCCTGTTGTAGCAACTGATGTTGGAGGAAATTCAGAGGTTATCAAAAACGGTTATTTGGTTAAACCATGTGATATATCCAGAATGGCAGAGAAGGTTGAGAGGTTGATAAATCAACCCGCTACACGAATTGGCAAAGGGAAACCTGCATTAGATTCATCTTTTGACATCAAGGAGATGGTTAAAAATATAGAGTCTTTATATGAGAAAGTAATCTATGATTCCCATGGTAAATCTTAAAACCCAGTACTATTCAATTAAGAATGAGATTGACAGGGCAATTGAAAATGTCCTGAAAAGCGGTTGGTTTGTGCTGGGCAAAGAATTAGAGGCTTTTGAGATAGAGTTTGCCGCATACTGCCAGTCGCATTTCGGGGTAGGGGTTGGTTCAGGGACTGAAGCAATTCACCTTGCCCTTCTTGCCTGCGGGATTAAACCAGGGGATGAGGTAATAACAGCCCCGAATACAGCAGTGGCAGTTGCCTGTGCTATAAGTTTTGCAAATGCTAATCCTGTATTTGTAGATATAGAGCCAGATACCTATATGATTGATACCCGCCGCATTGAAAAGGCCATTACAAAACGAACCAGGGCTATTATCCCGGTGCATCTCTTTGGACATCCGGCAGATATGGAACCGGTACTTGACATAGCAAAGAGATTTAATTTAAAGGTGATAGAAGATGCCTCCCATGCCCATGGTACAGAATACAAAGGGAAAAAGGTTGGTTCAATAGGAGATGCCGGCTGTTTTAGTTTCTATCCTACTAAGAACCTGGGATGTTATGGTGATGGGGGGATGGTGGTCACGAACGATGAAAGATTTGCTGAAAGGTTAAGACTGTTTCGGAATTATGGAGAAGACAGTAAATTTCACTCAAAGATAAAAGGATTTAACAGCCGGCTTGATGAAATTCAGTCTGCTATCTTAAGGGTAAAACTAAAAAGACTTGATGAGTGGAATGAAAAGAGGCAGAGGATTGCCTTTCTTTACGGACGACTATTAGCAAATGAGCATATTAAAATTCCTTTAAGTAAGAGTTTTGTTAAACATGTCTATCATCAATACGTGATACGCCTGAGAGAAAGGGACGAATTGAAAAAATATCTTGACTCAGAGGGAATAGAAACCTCAATCCACTATCCGGTACCCATACATCTGCAAAAGGCTTACGCTGATGCAAGCATAAGTAACAATGACCTGGCTATCTCAGAATCTTATGCCAAAGAAATCCTATCTCTTCCAATCCATCCGGAAATGAGTGAAGAAGATGTTGTTAAGATTACAGAGGCGGTTAATAACTTTACTGCAGGAAGAAAGTAGATATTGAAGTAATGATAAAAGAGAGCATTACTGTCTTTTTCCCATTATATAATGATGAAGCAACGGTTGAGAAATTGGTTAATGATACATTATCACTCCTTGAGTCTATTACCGATGACTATGAACTTATACTCGTAAATGATGGAAGTATAGATAATACAGGGGTGATTTGCAGCAGACTTGCAAATAAAAATGCTAAGATAAAGGTAATTCAGCATGAGAAGAATAAAGGTTATGGGGCAGCGCTAAAGGCAGGATTTACAAATGCCACTAAAGAGTTGGTCTTTTACACAGATGGTGATGGTCAATACAATGTAAAAGAATTAGCAGGATTATTACCATATATTCAAGAAGCAGATGTTGTAACAGGGTATAAGATTAAAAGGAACGACCCTTTCTACAGAAGAATTCTGGGGAGAATTTATCACTGGACAGCAAAGTTTATTTTCAGTCTTAAAGTAAGGGACATAGACTGCGATTTTCGCCTTTTAAGGCGGTCTATATTTAATAATATCACCCTTGAATCTGATAGTGGAGTTATATGCCTTGAGATGATAAAGAAGATACAAAATGCCGGCTATAAGATAAAAGAGGTTCCTGTCCACCATTATCCGAGAATAAGCGGCAGGTCGCAATTCTTCAGGGTTAAGAATATCTTGAAAGTTATGGTAGGGTTGGGTGAACAATGGTGGAAATTGGTAATCTTACAGAAATATTGGGACTAAACGAATTAAAGAGATATGAATAAAAAAACCATTTTGTGCATTTTATTATTCGCTGTGTTACCATTGTTCTTTTTTTGGGATGGGAAAATACCCCCAAATCTGTTAGAGAATGGCGATGGTCTATTCTATTATCTTACTGAGAGAGTAACAGCGGCAAGGATGATAAAAGATGGGACGTTACCTCTCTGGAACCCTTATCGTTTTGGAGGCAGTCCTCTTATGGCAGACCCTGAAACAGGTTGTTTTTATCCACCCAATATCCTTTTTCTATTTCTTCCACCTTTGACAGCGTTTAATTGGGTAATGTATCTCCATTATTTCTTAGCAGGCATTTTCACCTTTTGTTATATGAGATTATTAGGGGCAAGGTATCCTTCGGGTATTGTGTCAGGGCTAATTTATATGTTCTCAGGTTTCATGATTGCCCGTCTGGGGCATGTGGACTTGCAGAACATGGCAGCATGGGTTCCTGCTGTATTCCTTTCCTTAGAAAAGGTTCGACAGGGTAAGATGCACTATGCAGCAATTGGTGCCTGTGTATTTGGTTTGATAATTCTTACAGGATTTTTCCAGGGGGCGGTCTATTTGACTATATATATTTTAGCATACGTTATATATTTTGGAATTGTTTTCCAAAAAGAGAGATTTAGCAAAAGATTGATTACAGGAGGGATGGGGATGCTTTTCGGGGGCATATTGCTTTCCATGATGCAGATTTTACCTACTATTGAATTTGCCATCCAGACACACCGCAGGGCACTTAGTTACGAATTCTTTTCAAGTTTTTCTTTCAATCCCCGTCTCTCACCGCTTCTTATCTTTCCAAACATATTTGGCGGGAATTCTTATGGATTTTATCCTGTTTATTACCAGGGAGAATGGAATTTAGTTGAGATGACAATGTATTGTGGAATTTTACCACTATGTTTGGCATGCATAGGTTTTCTAAAATTCAGAAAAAAAGACTCTAACGTCCTGTTTTGGTCTTTTGTAGCTATACTTTCTTTCTGTCTTGCATTAGGGAGGTATAATCCTTTCTATAAAATTACCTATTATCTTCCGTTCTATAACATGTTCCGCTGTTCTGCCAGGCATTGGTTTATGTTTGATTTCTCAATAGCAGTCCTTGCAGGATTGACATTGAATAAGATAAGGGATTCTAAATTGGTAAAGGGGCTGAAAACGTGAATCCTGCAGTTTATATTCCTCTCATTAATATAGTTCTGACAATAACAATTCTACTG
>CAYVEO010000109.1:0-4463 GCA_964449965.1 uncultured Planctomycetia bacterium | reverse complement strand
GTCGTGGAATTACCAACTATAACGATAGACCTCATATCCACTTCTTCATCAGCCATCCTGCCTAATGTGGATAGTATAACCTTCTGCTCATTTCTCCCTGCATCCCTGACTATACCTACAGGGGTATCCGGAGAACGATATTTAAGGATTATATCTTGCGCTATTTTTAGTTGAGTATGCCTTGCCTTACTCTTAGGGTTATACAGGGCAAGGACCATGTCTGAGGAAGCACAGGCAGTGAGCCTCTTTTCAATTACATCCCACGGTACTAACAGGTCACTCAGGCTTATCGTGGCATAGTCAAGCATTAAAGGCGCGCCGAGAATGTCTGCTGCGGTATTGGCAGATGGGACGCCAGGTATTATCTCAATGTCAATATCCTTTTTTTCTGCGGCAATTATCTCAAGGACTAATCCTGCCATACCATATACACCAGGGTCACCGCTTGAAATCAATGCAACCCTGTTCCCCTTCACTACCTCATCACAGGCAAATTTAGCCCTCTCTTCTTCTTCCATCATACCTGATGAATAGACTTCTTTACCATGAACCATGTCTTTGATTAACTCTATATAAGTCTCATAGCCAACTATCATGGAAGAGGATAGAATCGCTTGAGTAGCCTCATGGGTCTGTTTATCTTTAGGACCGGGACCTATACCAACTATGAAAAGTTTTCCCTTGCTATTGCCACTGTTACGCCCTTGTGTATCTTTTTCTTTAGTATTAATCTGGTCCTCCTTCCTCCCAATAAGGCTGCTGGTTCACAAACCCCGCCAATGCCAAGCCTTTCAGTAACGAGCCGTGATGGACTATAATTTTTGGCACAGGAGGCTATCTCTTCCCTTGATATTACTCTAAGAGGAATTCCTAATCGTGAGGCAGCATCAAGCAACCCTTTTTCTTTTGCTTTTAAATCAACTGTAGCAATAAACCGGACGTCCTCTTTTGAATATCCTGCCTCTTTTAATGCGCCCACTATAGCCTCTCTGACACAGACAGAAGGAATACCTTTACGGCATCCAACCCCCACTATCAAATCCTTCCTCGCCTCACTGCCAGTAGTTATTACAGGCTCACTACCCAATATATTTGCCACACGAATAGCGAGTCCATTAGCCCCTCCCTCATGGCCCGAGAGTGCACTTATCGCGAATCTGCCAACATCATCCACTACCACAACCGCCGGGTCAGTCAGTTTGTTTTTTATATGCGGGGCTATAACCCTTATCACTATCCCCAATGCCATAATGAATACAAGCCCATCGTATTTATGTAATATCTTACCTGTAAGGATAGATAAGTCACCCTGAGACACGTATAATACTGCATCATCCTTGAGCCCTTTAATTATGCGTTCCCCAAGTTTTCTACTATATTCATTCAATACAATAACCGCTATCTTCACTCTTTCTTTTTCCTATACTGATGAGAAAAGTTTTTGTCGTAGAGTTTTGATTTGTTGAATTTTTTATTTAGAACATGTCCCACTATTATCAATGCAGTCTTGCTGAGACCTTCTTTCTTAACCTCTTTAGAAAGTTCTGAAAGGGTTGTTTTGATAATCTTCTCATCAGTCCATGTTACTTTATATACTACACTTACAGGGCAGTTCTTCCCGTATGAAGGAATTAACTCCCCTGCAATATCCTCAATCTGGTCAATGCTCAGGAAGATACACATGGTAGATTGGGATTTTGCAAGCATTGCCAGAGACTGCCTTTCTGGCACCGGGGTTTTACCAGCCCTTCTTGTCAGAATTACGGTCTGTGATACGCCTGGCAGGGTAAGCTCCTGATTCAAGGAAGCTGCTGCTGCCTGAAACGAACTTACCCCGGGGATTATCTCATATCGTATCCCCTTTTCATCTAAAGCCTCCATCTGCTCCTGTATCGCACCATAGATAGAAGGGTCTCCTGAATGTAGCCTTACTACGTCAATGCCTTTTTTATGTGCCGTGTCCATAACATTGATAATTTCCTCTAATGTCATCTTTGCCGAGTCTAACAATTTGGCATTGCGGGGTGCATATTTTAATATCTTTTTATTGATGAGCGAACCGGCATATATACAATATCCTGCCTTCTTGATTATCTTCACGGCTTTTAAGGTCAATAGTTCAGGGTCACCCGGACCTACACCTATAAAATATACTCTCATTTCGTCACCTTATTTTTAACAATGATAATTGAAAGGTAGCCTATTTTTTCGTCACTATTATATAGCCGCTTTAAATCCCTCTCAACATATTCCCCTTCTAATCCTACATGGCTTATAAATACTGAGGTCTTAATAAGTTTCATCTTATCAAGCAGGTCAATGATAGCGTTTAACTTCTTTGCTACCTTCATCATTATAACTGTCTCATTCTCATTAAGTATCTTTTCAAGGGATGATAAATCATCTGATATAGAAACTATCGCTACCCGCTCATTCTTCTCACCCAATGGCATATTTACTAATGACGCAGCCGCACTATAAGAGGATATCCCTGGAACTGTCTGGATACTAATCTCAGGAGAGAGATTTTTAATTGCCTCTATCAAATAGATATAGGTGCTATATACAAGCGGGTCGCCGAGTGTAAGATATACGACCTTCTTGCCATCTTTTAAATCCTTAAAGATTGCCCTTGCAGACTCATCATACCGTGCCTTGAGTGTCTTATCACCCCGAACCATGGGAAATTCCAACTCTTTGAATTTGCCATTATCTTTTACATATTTTTGGACTATCTCCCTGGCAAGGCTCTCCTCCTTGGTCTTTGCCCTGGGGACATAGATGACGTCTGCTTCCTCAATAAGCCGGACTGCCTTCACTGTGAGGAGTTCAGGGTCACCGGGACCCACTCCGATACCATAAAAAGAAAAAGGGGGCATAGTCATTTTTATCAGAATTTCCTCAAAAGTATCACCACGTTCAACCCTGATGATTCTATCGCTTTCAATTCTTCAAGGTTCACTTCTCTTACCCGTTCATTTTCAAGTGTAAGGTTCTCACACAAGAATATTCTTCTATCCAATATCTTATCCTTGAGTAATTTCCGCGCTATCCTGCATGGAGAATTTGTATCGTCAGTCAAAATAGCCACTTTTGGGTTACGCCGGAGGACACTCATCATGTCCTTCATATCCTCACCATGCAGACTCAATATAAGGGCGTCCTCCCATGGCAATCCTACTCTAGCAAATGCAACCTGGACAGAGCTTATACCTGGTATAACCTCACAGTTATAGGCACCTATAGCCTTTAATATCAATTGAGCGTAACTATGGATACCAGGGTCACCTGTAACTAAGACAACGGTCTTTTTTTTCTTATAAGTATTTCTAATCTTATTGATAATCTCTTCGTAGTTACCTTTAATTGGTATCTTTTTTGCCTTAGAATGGCTAAATAGAGCCAGTAACCTCTTATGACCTATCAGAATTTCTGAGTTTCTTATCCTCTTTTCTGCAATGCGGGTAAGATAGTCCTTACCGCCTGGTCCACATCCTACAATTGTCAGTTTGCATGAAGCAGCCATCTCTTAGCCCCTTTAGAGACCCCGATAACATCGCCTGACATAGAGAATAAAACTACACCAGTCTTTATATCCGTACCCACAAATCTTGACACAGCCTTCTCAATCTCTCGAGCCACCTCGTTAAAGATATCAAGTTTATTCCTGTTAGTCAATTCCTGTATCTGTGCCTCTACTGTATTCGCATCCCTGAATTTAGCCAGTATTTCTTTATCGCACCCGGTCTGTGTCAATATATCAGAAATAACATTTGCTGCACTTATAGATTTGGAACTATGTGTATCAAAGTCGCCAGAAATAAGTTTTGCCAATTTGCCCGGATGCCCTGCAAGAATAACGTTCTTAAATTTACGTCTGACCGCCTCCTTTAGCATAAAACCCACAAAATTGGACATCTGGATTACCTGGTCATTATGGACATTAAAATGTTTTAGGACACTCCTCTCGCCGAGCCTGCCAGGCACAAGAAAGACAGTATCAAAACCTTCTGCCTTTGCAACATCTAATCCGCAGACCAACGAAGATTTCAGGGATTCTACTGACATGGGACGAACTATGCCTGTAGTGCCGATTATAGATATACCGCCGATTATCCCTAACTTTGGATTAAACGTCTTCGCTGCAATATCTTTGCCGCCAGGGACTGATATAGTAACCTGTGCCCCTTTTTCTCCGATAACTTCCCGGACAGCATCTCTAATCATTTTTTTAGGGACAGGATTTATAGCAGGTTCTCCTGCCTTGACCTGGAGTCCGGGCTTGGTCACGAGCCCTACGCCTTCACCACCGAATATTTCCATGTCATGTCCTTTTGTCATCCTTAGTTCGGCACATATACGCAATCCATCTGTCACATCAGGGTCGTCCCCGGCATCTTTTAGGACGCTGCAAAATGCCTTACCCTTAGAGCGTTTTATCTGGTGGATGGGTATTGAAACAT
>CAYVEO010000108.1:0-4726 GCA_964449965.1 uncultured Planctomycetia bacterium | reverse complement strand
TCGGGGCAAGTGCAACGACCATCTGGATAGTGGAACAATTGGGGTTTGCAATAATACCTTGGTGACTCTTGATATCCTCCGGATTTACCTCCGGCACAACCAACGGCACCTTCGGGTCCATTCTGAAATCAGAGCCATTATCAATTACAACAGTCCCATATTTTATCGCCTCTTTTGCATAGGTAACCGCTGCACCCTTTTCCCCTTCAGTGCCGGCAAAAAGGGCTATGTCTATACCTTTGAATTCCTCGCCATTCACCTCTCGGACAGAATAGGTCTTGCCATCAATCTCCATATCCCGTGAAGAACGGGCAAGGACCTTCAGTTCATCGACCGGGAACTTCCTCTGGAGCAATACCCGTATCATCTCCACGCCAACCGCCCCTACCCCAACCACAGCAACATTATATTTCTTCATTCTCAACCTACTCCCTTCCAGTTGTTAATATTAACATCTTTTCCCAAATATTGCAATAAAATAAAATTTTTTAAAACACACTATCTTTTTCCCTTGACATCCATTCCCATTTGTAGTAAATTATTTATAGGCGTATGAATCTTCGTGAAACAGAATTTGCAAAATGGCTCACACCTATTTCTCGTATAAGACATCATCACATTCAACTTAAGAATCAGGTAATTGAATTTGTGATACAACTGGAAACTAAGGTTAAAGATAAGTGGTATTCTACTATTAGATTTGATACAAAACATGGGTTTGCTCACAAAGACATCATCCATTATGATGGAAGTATAGAAAAGTCTAATCTTGGAATGAGCAATTATAATATAGCGATGACATTTGCGGAACAGGATTTGAAAAGTAATTGGGGTAAATATATTGAACTGTTTCTTGAGGAGGTGAAAAATCATGACAGAAAAAGAATTCATAGATAAAAGCATTACCCTGAGTTTTGAATTTGACAGATATCTAATTAACCACCCTGATATTGCAGATAAAATTCCATTGGGTGCAAGTATTATATTTGAACTTGAAGATGATCCTGAGTTTACTGCGAAAGAAAGCAAACTAGCTGAAGAACTTAAAAAACAAGGCGAAAAATTCGTAATGGTACGGGTAAAAAAGTTGCTTCCCCCATACGAATCCCGATTGGTCAATCCCGAACTAATCGCTGCCTGAGTATTTATTTTTTCATGTTTTAAAAAGATGAACATCTATACATTCTCTCTTTGTCTCTTCTGGAGAGGATATCTACCATATCCTTAGAACTATCTTTTCCCTGTTTTCCCTGTTTTCTGTTGACATATCTTTTATAATATGCTATATTTAAGTAGGAAGTGAAGTATATGCAAAGGCAGATAGAGAATATAGCATTAGAACATTTAAATTTAATGAAAAGGAGAGTAGAATTTTTAATAGGCGCCAGAATTCATGACCGCAAAAAAATGGTTGGAGCTTCACGTAATATTGATAAATTGCGGCGTAAGGTTTCAGGTTTAAGCAGCGTGGAAGTAATCCGTAAATTCCGGGGCACCATATAATGATACTGGATGCATGAGTAATACTTAAATGGTTCTTGGATGAGACCGAATCAAATATAGCCTCCTGTATTGCAATATCCCCCACTTTGCCATGGCTATTATCTTCATTCCATTATGACTCTTTATATCAATTTCACCATATCCTATATCAGCCAGAATCATGAAGATTCGTGGATTTTCCCTTGCAATCTCAAGCAAAGTCTTGTTGAATACTGACCTCATTTATCCTCCCTATCCTGCCTCACTCCTAATTCAACCAGTGCTCTTGCCAATTCTTCATCATTAAAAAATTTTTGACATTGACAACCAACTCAGCGTGTGGTATATTAACAACTGGAGGTGGAAAAAGCTATGCCTAAGACAGAAAAGAAACTTCCTGGTTATTTTTGGGAAAACCGACAGTGGATATTCGAACACTATAACGAACTTACACAGAACTTTGCTGATAAATGGATTGCTGTATTTAATGGAAAAGTAGTTGCATCGGGTAACAGTATATCTGAAGTAGAGAAAATTGCTAAAAAAAAGATTGGGGAAAAGTGTTTGCCTGTAACTTTCATAGAAAAAGGTGTCCATATTTATGGAACTATCTTTACAGTTTAGTACTAAATATGACTTAGAATTATTAGAAAAAGCGGTAACGCTTCCTATAATTAGACTAATCGGGATTATAGAATTTAAACATGGAAATGAATGGAGTAAGCCTTATGATGTAATCGTTGATACAGGCAATGGCGTATATTGTAGCAACTAACAAAATACCTCTTATTTTGGGTTTTGCTGACGTTTTGGAAAAATATGATTTAGTTATATGTTACTCGCAGAAAAAATCATATTTGAACTACCTTACCAGTCCGTGCTGATTTATAACATGCAAGTACTACTTTCTGACTCCATAGGCCGTCTTCCCCTGATATAGTAGGCTTTAAATCTTTCTCAATACACTCAGAAAATTCCTCTATCTCTCCTCTGTACATATTAATAGGACTAACCTTGACCTCTCCTTGAGTAGAGGATGCTCTCTTCTGTCCTGCATCATATCCTTTATCTTCCTTCTCTAAGCAGGCTATCATACTGCCATATGCTGACTGGCCAATTGTCCCCTCTGCTAATAGACTCCCTTTTGACCCATAGATTTCTAACCGGTTCTTTGAAGATGCATCAGGGACATTAAAGAAATTATCTACTATCCCCTGTGCCCCATTTTCAAACCTCAATATGCATGTAGCACTATCTTCCACTTGATAATCCTGAACTAATCTGTCAGTAAAACATGCAACCTCTTTTACTATGCTATCTAAAATAAACTCTAATAAATCAATACAATGGTTACCCATATCAATGAATGAGCCGCCGCCGCTTAATTTGGGGTCCTGGCGCCATGCTCCTTTTATCTCAGGATACCAGCAAGAGAGTTGTGCCCTGCCAAGGACTATCTTCCCTAAGAGTCCTGCCTTAACCATCTCCTTTGCCTTCTTGTGATGGGCATGAAACCTCATCATGAATCCTAATCCTAACTTTACTTTATTTCTCTTGCATGTATTGACCATCTCCTCACATTCTTTTAAAGTAAGTGCCAGTGGCTTTTCACATAGGATATGTTTACCAACATTGGCTGCCTTGATTACCTGTCCATGGTGAAGATGGACAGGGGTAGCAATATACACTGCCTGAATGTCTTTATCCTTGATGAGTTCATCCTCTTTAGTGTAATACTTCACATTGTATTTAGACCCTACCTCTTTAGCACAAGATGCAGACACATCCATTACTGCTACGAGTCTTGCATTCTTTGCCTTTGTTATCCCCTCCGGGATAGTCCTGCGAGATGCTATCCCTCCAGCCCCAACCACTCCCCAATTCACTGCCATCTTGAATCCCCCTTCCGCAACCTAAAATGTCTTACAGCCCCGGCTATCGCTTTGTCTATCTTCCCGATTATCTCATCAGCCTGTTCCTTAGTTATAGTAAGTGCTGGTGCAATAACGAGTATATCCCCATTGTTCCGTAGTATCATCCCGTGCTCCCAACAGTAGTCCCTTATCCAACTACCTACTTTAAGTTTTGAATCAAGTGGTTTCTTGCCCTTTCTGTCTGACATCAACTCTATTGCCAAGAGCAACCCTATACCACGAACATCACCAACTATAGGATATTTGTAGAGTTCTTCCAATTTCTTCTTCAAATACTTCCCCATCTTAGCGGCATTCTCTACAAGATTCTCCTTCTCAATCACACCTATGCTGGCGAGTGTTGCTGCACATGCTACTGTATGCCCACCAAATGTGCTGCCGCTCCTGAATTCCCTGCCAGGTTTCCTGAACCGGCTATATATCTTCTGTGTCGTAACTGTCGCACCGAGCGGTACGTATCCACCTGAAAATCCTTTCCCGATTGCCATTATATCCGGCGTCACTCCCCAATGTTCACATGCAAACCATTTCCCTGTCTTACCAAATCCAGTCTGAACTTCATCAAATATGAGTAAGATACCATACTTATTACAAAGTTCCCTTAAACCTTGCAAATACCCTTCTGGTGGCACTGGATATCCAATGTTTGAACCAGGGACAGGGTCTATTATTATCGCCGCTATAGTATTAGGACCTTCCCATTTTATCAACTGTTCCATCGCCTTTAAACACGCGAGCCCACACGCAGATGGCTTAAGCCCTAATTCGCAATGGCAGCAACGCGTTGACATCCCATGTATAAATCCTGGCATAAGCGGTTCAAACGGCTCTCTAAACCATGGTATACCTGTTGCAGATATCCCGCCTAACGTTGTCCCATGATAAGAATATCTTCTACCAATAATTTTATACCTTGACTTCTCACCCCTTTCCCAATGATACTGTTTTGCCATCTTTATTCCTGTCTCACATGCCTCAGAGCCGCTATTCACAAAGAAACTTACCTCTAAGTCCCCTGGCATTATATCCTTTAACTTCCTTGCCAATTTTATGAGCGGCACTGTAAATGTATCTACATAATTCGGAAAGAATTCCAAATCCTTCAACTGCTCCTGTATAGCCTGAGTAACTTCAGGCCGAGTGTGCCCTATTATTGTTGTAAGCAGTGATGCAAAAGTATCTAAATACCTATTCCCATCTATGTCATACAGGTATGAACCTTCACCCCGGACAAATATCTTTGGCCCCTTGGCAAGTTCAATATTATCTGCAAAATGCGGACATATATATTTAAGCGCATCTTTCTTCAA
>CAYVEO010000107.1:188-4840 GCA_964449965.1 uncultured Planctomycetia bacterium | reverse complement strand
GAAGACTAATTTACGACTTACTTCTTTCATCGGCAATATGTCCTGTCCCAAAACAAAGCCGTGTGTTTATATAGAATATGTTTTCGTCCCATAGTCATAATTATAATCCTTCTCATGTCATCATGCAAGTATTATTTCTCAAAGTATTATTTCTCAAAGTAAGATTATTTTAAAAACATAACATTTCAAGACCCGTTAGAAACAAGTTTCTAACGGGTCTTGAATTAACCTCAAAACTAAAATTACTTAGGGAGTATAATAAGTTGCCCCAAACGAACCATTTGCACCAAAATCCATAACCTCTACACGCATTGTTAGGCTTGTGGTTCCATTGGTTAAAACTACTTTATTAGTCGTCCCACCACTAGATGTTTCAGAAATGGAAAACGTGGTGCCACTACCATAATTTGATGTATTTAGCGCAGTAGTATTTATCCCGCCCGTTGCAGCGCCCCCCATCATGCTTCCAGTAAACGTTTTGAGTGTTACAGCACCTGGCTTTTCTCCTCTAATGATAATAATTCCTGACCACGATGTTGCTGGGCCAGTTACTGTAATTAAATCAACGGATGCAGAAGCGGCAAGGGTAAAGGAAATGTCTCTCCTTTGACCATGAGAGATATATCCCCTCGATTGAGTATAGGTAAGTTCGTTTGATGTGGCATCTGTATTGCCTAAAACATAATCGTAATGTGCCCCATTCCCGGCAGAAAACTTAGTAAATCCAGCAGGCCCCCCTATATAGTTATCATGAATGCGCGGGTATGCATCCACATTGCCTGTATAAACACCCACGGAAGTGGCGGAGCCATAGATATTATTAAAGCCAACATCACCACCCATGCATATACCCCCACCCGCACCACCACCGAGAAATATGGCATAAGCACTGTCGGCTTCAAAATAACACCCCTTAATTACAGGAGTACTACAAACGGCGGCGAAGGATGCGCTATAACCCACCCTAAGACTCGTACCATTCACTGCAAAATTAACTCCAAGGAAGTTGGGGGCAAGGCCTCCTGCAAAATCCACACCATAGTTGTTATTATCTACTATATAACCGGCTCTGAAATTATAAGAATTAGAACCTCCACCAGAGGAAGCCGCACCACCAGAAGCAGTTACCTGGACACCAGCGTTATTATGTCTTATCCAATACGGCCCGTCAAAATCCACAAGGTCTGTGTTGTTGAAGTAAATACCTGTATCAAACCCCTGAACAACGATATTACGAAATGACACACCCTGAACGCCGTTAAAATAAATACCCTTTCCGTACCAACTCCCGCCGTAGGTTTCCGCAGGACCACTTATAACCAAGTTTGAAATATCAATACGACCGTAAGCACGGTTCGGATCATCGGTGCCAACACCTCCAAACTTAAATATTCCGTTTGTCAGAGTTGTAACTGTCTTGATTGTTGTGGATCTCCCTTCGCCGAGTATACGCATTGGGAAATTTTGAGTAGCAACAGTATCAGTGAGGTCAATAGTGGAACTGACAAGGTAGGTGGCATTTGAGAACTTAAGCGGAATTCCGCACGCCTTTGCGCATGCCGCAGCGCGAGCGATTGCCGCCGAATCATCAGTTGACCCATTACCAACAGCCCCCCACCATTCAGGATAGACTTCTTTTACTGCACCTTTTACTGCACCAGAAAGAAAAGTCACATCTCCAACAGAGAAACCTGAAAAGACTTGATATAATCCTGCTTCAAACGGCCCGTTGATTGTGAGTGTGTATGTTGATGCCTTAACAATCGAACCACCATTGATGATTTGAAGGGCAAGAGTTGAGGGAATTGTAAGACTTGCAGTCAGGGTTTGAGCGTTAGGAACAAGAAGTGTTTTCTTAGCGCTTCCGATTGAGGTTATAGCGGCATTGATTGAAGCGTAGGCACGAACGTCAACCCAGGGGCCTTTGGTGATAATGTCTGTGGCTTTTAATGACCCAAATAATTCTGCACTCCCATCTGAACCGATGGTCATCCGTTCTGCTGCGCCGCCAATCCCGTCTCCAGCTTGTAAACGAATTATACCTGAATTTGTATCCGCAGTTGCTTTCTCGAAAACAATCTGCCCAACAAACTGCTCAACATTTGTTGACTTCCCATTGTAACGAAATATCCCTTGCTGACCAGATGCTCCATTATTTGTTGTTTTAACATATGAATAAGTTGGGTTGGAATTATCTACAATAAAATCCCCACCAGAAACGTGGAGTTTACTACTCGGCAATGTTGTCCCCACGCCCACTGCATCAGTGCTTGTTTCAAGCCTTACTACTATCCCATCATCAATCCAACCTACACCTGCAACGGCATCTGCATGGAAAATTACAAACATTGCAAACAAAACTAATAATAAGGATGTTTTCATTTTACTTGCCCCCTTCCTTATTTATGAACATCTTAGCCAGGAAAAGCACCAACAAGATGCTTCTCCTGGCTATATTTACTAACCCAACACTTTCATCTTCAAGTACTTGTTCTGGTCTATTCGTTCCACCCAGAGCGACGTCCTTGAGGAGTAGTTAACAGGTCTATGATCGTATCTAACTTCGCATTTAAATCGGAAATAGCAGCTGTATTCGCAGCGACTGCTACATTTATTGTGTTTACCTTCGCACTTATTGCATCTACAGAAGCCAGACTATAACCCAGACCTGATAAGTCGTAGGCACTCGGACCGTATAGATTATCCATACCCAGGTCAAAACCCCATTCAAGCAAACCTATCTTTGCTGCAATTGCATCTGCTTGCACTTTTATTCCATCTATCTCACTATCCAGATTGGGAAGCACCTGGTTGGTAGCAAAGGCTAAATCAACACCCAGACCTGTTAAGTTGAAAGCCGAGATGGGATTAGAAGGGTATAGTATATTCATCCCTATACCGTAACCAAGTTCTAGATTCTCTGCCGGTCCTGCTTGAACCATTGTAGGTGCCAAACAGAATGCACCTACTATCAACAAAACTAACAAACTACCTATTAATTGTCTCATTTCAAATCCTCCTTTTAATAATGGAACACTCTTGGCTAAGCCAAGATGTTCATCACATTATTGTTTCCGATACTTTACAACTTCCCATTTACTATACGCACAGTTAGCCTTCCAACCTGTTATCTATTCCACCCCCTTTCCTATAAAATAAACACAGGTGCACAACCTTTAACTACCTTTAATGTTCACCTCCTTTCTTGTGTAAGATTTCCCATGGTAATATGCTCCGTTCTAAATCAGATTAAAAACATATTATTTGAAGGACACGTTTCTACCAGTTGAGGCTCGTGTCACCAATTTGGGCTCTAATCTAATCCTACATCTTTCTCCCTTTTTGGCATTTAATCTCTTGATTAAAATCTGAGCAGCCTCTGTCCCCATCTCATAAAAAGGTTGAGATATAGTTGTCAGAGGAACCTCATTCATAATCGCAATTGGTTCATCATTAAACCCTATTATAGAAAAATCATCAGGAACCTTGAGACCTGCTTCGCGAACTGCCTTGTATGCCCCTACTGCTACTACGTCAGTAACTGCAAAGACTGCGGTTGGTGAAGGTTGTTCTTTAAGCAAATCCTTCATCGCTATGTATCCTTCTTTCTTGGCCTTATCTCCGGTAGGGTCTGTCCCTTTTATATGAACCGTACGAACCATTTTTTCTTCAAATACAATTCCGGATTCTTCTAATCCTGTCTTATATCCAAGGTATCGTTCTCGCGTAGAACTAATCCGCTCTAATGCTATATGGGCGATTCTCCTGTGACCAAGTTCTACCAGATACCTCGTAGATATCAAACCTCCCTTATAGTTGTCTGTTGCTACATAATCGGTCTCTAATTCAGGAACGTATCTATCTACCAATACCAGAATTATATCTTCCTCCATAAGTTTCTTACAGCAAGATATATAATTGTTAAAATAATCTTCTGCCTCTCCAATAACAGGTGTTGTGATAATGCCCTCTATGCCTGATTTGTGAAATCTCTCCAGATTCTTTAGTTCCTTTGCAACGTTCTCGTTGCTGTTTGCAAGGATTACATGATAGCCATGTTCACTGAGTGTGGATTCAATCCCATTATATATAGAAGATATAACCGGGCTGTGAAGGTCAGGGGCTACTACTGCAAATGATTTTATTTTTTGCCCCTGAACCTCGGTGCTGGCAACAAATGTTCCTGCACCATGTCTACGTGTCAGGAGTCCTTCATGGACTAATGCAGATATTGCTTCTCTAACAGTGCCTCTATTCACATTGTAAAGTTTACATATTTCATTTTCAGAAGGAAATTTTCTGCCTTCTTCAAAATCACCCTTTTTTATCGCCTCTCTCATAGATTCACGAATGATTATGTGCTTTGGTTTAGTAGAAAGGTCCATTACTTCCATCTTTGTCTCCTTTTCTCTTGTATGATGTCATACAAGTTATCTCAAAAATTTAATTTATCTTTCTTACTTTCATCTTATTATATAGCAATTTTCGTGCCACGAGTTTAAAATGGACCTATAAAATGTATGTAACTCATTTATTTTATATTAGAAAAAATATTTTTAACTGCCTAAAACTACAAAAATTTAGTCAACATAACAACCCGTATTTGGCAATTACTTGCCTATGTTTTGTTGTAATTATCTTAAAATAATGAG
>CAYVEO010000107.1:0-178 GCA_964449965.1 uncultured Planctomycetia bacterium | reverse complement strand
GATTATGCAAATGACAACTTTCTATCAGTATTTATTCTCTTTAACCTATTGTATTTCAAAGCATTACATAATTTTAGTAATAACAATATTGTCACTATCCCTGTTTTCCCGTCACTTTGTGTGCGTAAATGTTTAGTGTTTTAAGGGGCTTCTAACCTGCAATATTATAATGAGTAAA
>CAYVEO010000106.1:0-5003 GCA_964449965.1 uncultured Planctomycetia bacterium | reverse complement strand
GGCTATATAGCCAATATAATAAGGGAATGCAAGAGCGGTAAGAAGACCTATTATATTGTAAATCAGCATATCAACTATTCCAATATATGTAAAAATGGATGCAGGTTCTGTGCGTTTTCAAGGAAGAAAGGTTCTCCCCAGGGCTGGACATTGAGCCTGAATGACATACTAAAGAAATTAAAGGAATCCCCTATGAAGCGTATTTCAGAATTACACATTGTCGGGGGGTTACACCCTGACCTGCCGTTTGAATATTATACTGATATGTTAAAGGCATTGCACGCTAAATACCCTCATGTTCATCTGCAGGCATTTACAGCAGTAGAGATAGCACATCTATCTGAGAGATCAGGACTTTCTATTAAAGAAACGCTTCTCACATTAAAATATGCAGGGCTTGGCTCTATCCCTGGCGGAGGCGCAGAGGTATTTTCAGACAGGTTAAGGCGAGCCGTATGCCCTGATAAATTGGGCAGCGAGGAATGGCTTGATATTCATAGAATTGCACATTCATTAGATATACGGAGTAATGCCACGATGCTCTATGGCCATGTGGAGACTATAAACGAAAGGCTTGGACATCTTATGCGTCTGCGTCAACTCCAGGATGAGACCGGCGGGTTTATGTCTTTCATACCACTCCCCTACCATCCTGAGAATACCAAACTCGGCGGCAGTGGTCCTACCGGATTAGACTCGCTAAAGACAACCGCTATCTCAAGGATATTTCTGGATAACTTTGACCATATAAAATCATTCTGGATAATGCTCGGGGTTAAACTTGCACAGGTATCATTGGATTTTGGGGCAGACGACTTAGATGGGACAGTAGTTGAAGAAAAAATAACCCACGCCGCCGGCGCATCAACACCTGAATTTCTATCAGTAGATGAAATCCGCCGCCTAATATTAGAGGCAAACAAGGTCCCCGTAGAAAGGGACACGTTATATAAGGTTGTAAAAAGAAAATGAAAATAGGGATTGTGCCTTATTTGAATGCAGTTCCGTTCTTGGGGGATGGTAATACTGTCAATAATTCATTTGATTTCGTATTCAATGTGCCAAGCAAATTATCCCGTCTATTAAAGGCTGGCGCCATAGATGCAGGGCTCATACCTGTATTTGATTATCTGAACGGTACGGGAAGAGTTATCTTGCCTCACCTTTCTCTTTCATGTAAAGGTCCTGTGGAGAGTGTCCGACTATTTCACCGACCTCCATTAAAACATGTTAAAAGAATTTACGCGGATAAGGCATCCTCTACCTCTGTTGCATTAGTCAGAATTTTGCTAAAGGAGATATATGGTATAGAACCAAAGATAATCAAGGTCCCTGCCCAATACCTTGCAACTTTGGGAACTGTCCCATATACTGGCATCCTACATATAGGGAATCTGGCATTCAGAAAAATTAAACGCTACAGGAAATTAGACCTGGGAGAGGCATGGTATGAATTCACACACATGCCATTCGTATTCGCATTATGGGTAAGTTCCCACTCCCCCACATCCAGGACAATCACTAAAGGACTCTCTCACAATTTAGAATGGTCAATGGAAAACATAGATGACATTTCTACCAGAAAAGCAAAAGAACTGAATCTTAAAAAAGAATTTGTAAAAAACTACCTGACTAAATCCATGAATTACTCATTGGGCAGAAGGCATATCAATGCAATAGAAAAATTCCAGGATTTATGCCTGAAGCATAGGCTTTTAAAAACAAAGAGGCATATTGAATTTTATGAAGAGACTGTCTAAGGAAGACGGGATAAAACTGTTTCTTAAAGATAACCTGCTTGGAATAGGACAACAAGCCCATGAGGTACGCAATAGAATGAGCGACCCTCACACCGTAACGTTCATAATAGACAGGAATATCAACTACACAAATATCTGTGCATCAGGGTGTTCATTCTGTGCCTTCTGGCGTACTCGGGATAATAAAGATAATTATCTCTTAGATAAAAGAACTATTTTTAAGAAGATTGAGGAAACCATCAAACTCGGCGGCACCCAGATACTTATGCAGGGGGGGTTACATCCTGCTCTTAAGTTAAACTACTATACGGAATTACTCAAATCTATCAAGGCAAAATTTAATATCCACATCCATTCATTCTCACCACCAGAGATAATCCATATCGCAGGGGTTTCAAAACTCTCACCACGGGAGGTATTGCAGGCATTAAAAGAAGCCGGGCTTGACTCTCTTCCTGGCGGTGGAGCAGAGATACTCGTTGACAGGGTAAGAAATCGTTTAAGCCCAAATAAATGCACAAGTGACGAGTGGTTAAACGTTATGAGAGAGTCTCATAAACTTGGATTAAGGACTACAGCAACCATGATGTTTGGGCACATAGAGACGCCAAAAGACAGGGTAGAACACCTTATTAAGATAAGGAAATTGCAGGATGAGACTGGCGGCTTTACCGCCTTTATACCATGGACATATCAGCCCCAGAATACACTGCTCGGGGGTATTGCCTCTGGCGGACATGACTATCTTAAGACCCTGGCAATTTCAAGGCTTATGTTAGACAACATACCAAATATCCAGTCCTCATGGGTCACACAAGGCCCTAAAATAGGACAACTCGCACTTTTCTTCGGGGCAAATGATTTAGGGAGTATTATGATTGAGGAAAACGTAGTCCGCTCTGCAGGAATAAGTTATACCATGACCAAAGAAGAAATTATCAGACTAATAAAGGATGCAAGTTTTAAACCCAAACAGCGTGAGACGTCAATATATGAATAATGCAGTTATAGGTGGAAGCGGGGCGTATATACTGCTAAAAGAGAGTAGATATACGAAGAGGCTCTCCCCTATTAAGACACCATTCGGGATGAGTCAGCCCATATTTGTGATTAAGAAAGGTAACATTGAATTCCTTTTTCTCTCACGCCATGGGCTAAAGGGCTATGAGATTAATGCACCCTCAGTAAATTACAGAGCAAATATATACGCATTAAAGGAATTAAACGTAGAAAGGATTTTGTCCTGGTCAGGTCCCGGGGCGATTGACAGAAGACTCAAAATCGGCCAATATGTCCTGCCTCACGATGTTATAGACGAGACAAAAAACAGGGATGACACATTCTATAAAGGGACAGGACTTGGATTCATCAGGCAGTCACCTGTCTTCTGCCCGCAGATGAAAAAGACTCTTAAATCTGTATTGAAGTCTTCTACAGTCCCTTTCACATCTCGCGGGGTATATGTATGCACTGAAGGCCCAAGGTTAGAGACAGCCTCAGAGATTAAAAAATACGCCTCATTCAGGGGAACATTAGTTGGCCAGACATTAGTGCCTGAGGTATTCTTAGCAAGGGAATTAGAAATCTGTTATCATCCCCTATGCTATATCACCAATTATGCAGAAGGGATAAGAAGAGCACCTTTCAAACCCGGGGAACTATTTGAGGGTATGCTTTTTGAAAAAGAAAAACGAGCCATGGATAAGGCTGTTCAAGGATTTGATAAGATAATCACCAAACTTTTTCAATATCTTGATTCATTAAAGAGAGACTGTTACTGCAGCCAGCTCATGGCAAGATATAGAAATAAAGGATTGATAAAAGGAAACTGGGAAAATTGGCTCGGAAAATAAGGTTAAAGGCAGATTATATCATCCCAATCTCCTCGCCCCCTATACCTGACGGAGTAATAACTATAAGGGATAACATTATAGAAGATGTAAGTCCTTATGCACCATCTACCAGCAATAAATTACAGGATAAGATTATAGACTTAGGCAGGTCCGTTTTAATGCCAGGTTTTGTAAACTGCCACACACATTTAGAACTGGGCTTGCTTAAAGGGGCGTTGAAATATAATGGCAGTTTTGCCCAGTGGCTTGAAGATTTAGTTGAGGCAAAATCAGGGTGGAATGAGAAGGATTATGTCACATCTACTAAACAAGGCATCGCGGAACTCCTGAATACAGGCACGACCACAGCAGCAGATGTAACTAATACAGGATATTCGGTGGAACCGATTACAAAGTCCGGGTTGAGAGGTATCGTCTATAAAGAGATAATAGGATTTGACCCTGAAAAATCCGAAAAAGTATTCAAGGAAAATGTGGATTTCATTGAATCCCTTCCCCAACACCCATTGCTCCGTTGGGGACTCTCCCCCCATGCACCTTATTCTGTATCAGGTAAATTTTTAGAGAAGATAGCGATATATTCAGCCCATAGCGGCACCCCCATTACAATTCATATATCTGAATCAGAAGAAGAGGTGCAATTTCTAAAAGAAGGTTCCTCTTCTCTGAGAGGTTTTTTGGAGAAAAGAGGCGCCCTGCCCCACTCGTGGCAGCCCATAGGGACTACCCCGGTTTCATATCTTCACAGAATAAACTTCTTATCCCCAAAGACGTTAGGGGTCCATCTCAATTATTTGACAGATGAGGATATTAGTATACTAAACAAAATAAATATGCCAATTGTCTACTGTCCCAGGAGCACAAGATACTTTGGGCGCCATAAATGTCATCCTTGCAATCCAGAACAATTCAATATCGCTTTAGGAACTGACAGCCTGGCAAGTAACGATTCCCTTAACATGCTGGATGAGATGAAATTACTGAAAGAGACCTTGAATATCTATGCTGATACCATTCTTAATATGGCAACGATAAATGGCGCAAAGGCATTGGGACTGAATGATAAGATAGGAACCCTTGAGTACGGAAAATGTGCAGATATAATTGCTTTAAGAAAAGTTAAAGGCTCTACTTCTTTTCCTGCAATTGAAGGCTTATTTGAAAGCCTGCTAAAAGATACATGGGAAGTATCTCTTGTAATCGTGGATGGTAAAATTCTAAAAAACACCTTGAGGAGAAATATCTTTGAGAACAGTTCTTTGTGATATTAATATATTCATGGCAATCTAATCCTCAAATTCATCTGGTTTGTCTTCAAACAGATGCGTCCCGTAATAATACGCAAATTGCGGTATCTCTTTTCCAATAACATTCCTCGTATGTTCTATCT
>CAYVEO010000105.1:0-5111 GCA_964449965.1 uncultured Planctomycetia bacterium | reverse complement strand
GCTTTGGCTTTCACTTCCTCCATCACATCTTTAGTGAGTGCGACAATACTAAACGGCTTGGGGTTTATCTCAATCTTTCCAGATTCTATCCTTGAAACATTTAACATATCAGAAACTAAATTAATTAACCTTTCTGTTGATACTAAAGTTCTGTATAAATACCTTTCCAGTTTTTGAGACAGCGGCACATCCGGTTTATGCAAAGCCATCCAGACATAAGACCTGATTGCTGTCATAGGTGTTCGGAGTTCGTGTGAAGCCACAGACACAAAATCACTCTTTAACTTATCCAGTTCTTTAAGTCTTTGATTGGCCTGAGCTAACTGTCCGGTAGTACTGCGTAACTGTTGATAGATACTGGCATTGTCCAAAGCAATTCCTACCACATCAATTAATTTCTTCATCATTTCCATCTCGTAAACTGATAATTCCCGGTTAGTTTTGGCTAAAGAGAAAATCATAATTCCGACAACTTCTCCTTTAGAAAAAATTGGGAAAATTAAAGAAGATTTAATACTGCCGATCTCCTGAATCTTTTTGGCGGTCTCTTCTGTTTCATTCGGTAGTAAAATATCGTAGAGCTTTGTAGTGGTGTAAGCCCTCTTATCAGCTATCGCCTTTATACCCAAATTTCTTGTTTCGTTAAGGCTTATTTCCGTTTTCTCGAAAGGTACTCTCTGTAAAGTTTTACCTTCATTTGTAGTGGAAGTCCGGGAAATGGCAATCCTTCTTAAGACATTTCTGGTCCTATCAATTACAGCCAGTACCCCAATATTAAACCCCAGCTCGTAAGCAATTGCATCCGTCACCTTTTGAGCTACGTCTTCCAAACCTAAAGACGCCATCATAATTTCGTCCAACTTTCTTAGAGTAATTAAGGCTTTATTTTTGGCTTTCATATCGTGAAGAATTATTTTTCTGGTAGCAAAAGAGGTAATTAAAATAACTACAAAAAAGATGGATAAAACCAGGACAATGACAATCACATAAATATGATAACAGAAAACTAAGCAGCTTTTCTAAGACCGGCTAAAGCCCTATTTAAACGCATTCCGAGAATCGTAATCAAAGCTTCCCACTCCCGTTCAGGAAATTTGTAGACCGTCACACCCTGCGGAACTGTAATTTTCCCAAAGATTGGTTCCAAAACCCGCTCGTGTTTACTACCTCTTCTAACAAGCTCTACAGGGTCTTTTAGTAATCTAACAATAGTTGGAGAAACCATATGCCTTAAATAAGGAATTGGGTGAACCAATGGTGTATCCTCCATAAGTAATAGATCAATGCCGTCTTGCAAGGTCTCTTTCCATTCAGTATGTTCTGTCACCGGAAAGGTGTCTTTACCTGTTGGATTGGCGGAAGTAGCAAACGCTATTCTATGGTATTTTCTCCAAAGAACTTCATATGTCCGGGCGTATAAATTATTTCGGTCGTCCGTATCACCGCCCCCGATATAAACCACCTTTCTACCTTGTTCATCTATTGAGGTTACCCAATCGCCTAAATGAGGCTGAGCCTCAAGGTGAAAACCCATCGGCATTCTGCGAAGAATACTCCCTAAAATATCCGCCGGCTGCATCCTAAACCTTTCGGCTGCTCTCATTAGGGCTGGAGAAGAATCCGGCACTATCACTTCCCTGACTACTTCGGGTATGACGGAGATTGACAGCGGCTGATCGACCGGCCGGCCTTTAAGTCTATTGGCTCTCAAAGCAACTACCTTATCATCAGCCACCCCCATCAGAACAAAGATTCTTCTTTGAGACGTACCCCAAGTTGTAGATATTAAACCACCTGCATTTAAAATATCCGCAGCTAAAGTGGCAGCATTTCCAATATCTCTCGGATCGTTTAGGTTAACTCTTTTAAAAGAAACTGAGCGTTCAGCAACAATCATATATCTATTATCTATATTAACCTTTTTTGGCCAACAGATGCCAAAGGTATCTCTTGCCTTTGTGGTCTGGATGAGGATGCTCCTTTAATAGCAATTCTACATCTGGAAAATATGGTTTGATTGCTTCCACCAATTGATGTCCTCTAGCAAAGTGATATCCGTACCCATCATTGATAGCCAAGTGAGGACGAGGAGTACCATCGTGATCATTTCTGAAGACCACCCAATCCTCTTCCATATCTCTAATAGGATAACCATAAAAGTCCTTATCTTCCTTGCTGAAAGTCACAATTAAAATTTCATTTCTTACCACTCTGGCTACTTCTGCAAAATATCTCTGCCAATCCTTTTTGTGAATATGAGTAAAACACAAATAGTCATGAGCTGCATCAATAGATTGATCAGGTAAAGGTAAATTCAAAGCGTCACCTCTAACCAATGATATTCGTTGTCTGACTGACAAACGTTGTCTGTCAACTGCCTTTCTGGCGGATATTAACCCTGGTTCCGCATAATCAAGTCCTATCACTCTTAACCACCTGTTTCTCTCGGCAATTTCAATAGCTTTTTCCGCCCCGCCTGTTCCAATGTCCAGAAGACTTTTAGCATCTATGACTAATTCTTTAGTGAATTGAGATAAAGGGTGTCCCCTCCAATGTCCAATGCCCTGTCTGTAATTGGCAGCAAATTGTTGGCGTTGCGCTGAGTAGTCAATAGGTCCACTATCACCTTCAGGAAAAACTCTCATAAGTTATTACTTAAGTATACTTGCAATAAAGCGTTATGTCAAAACTATGGGGCCTGGCTTATAATCATTCTTCAGCCTTATTCATACCCCTAGCTCTAATTTGTTCAAGATAATACTCCTTTAATAATCTCTTTTGCAATGCCTTGTACTTCCTCAAACCGCATGGTATTAAACATTGGCATACCTGGTAATTCCTGTCTCACCCTTTCACGAGTAGCCACAAAGTTTCTATCTTTTGGATCTGCTAAAAAAATTGGTATTGTAGGTGCGTATCTTCGAAGATAACTTACAGCACCCATCATTCCCATAACATCACCGGCAACAACAGCTACAGCTATAACACACCTCATAATCTCTGTATCGCCAAGCAAGGTAGGAATATTTGCTTCAATAGGATCACCACCTGCTTCTGCCACAATTATATCTGGACTTTCTGAGTTTATGCGATTAAATAGAGTATAGGTTGCTTTTGTGAATCTTTCAGAACCGGTATAGGTTGTTGCAAGTCCTACATCCGGAAAATCTAACCAAGGACAAGCACCTGCATCCCTAAGAGCGAGAATATCTCTCATTCGCCCTGTCCCGGCAAATTTCGTCCCAGCAACCTGCATACCCTCTGCTCGCAAAGCTCTAATAAGAGAAGCTGCTGTAGTAGTCTTCCCTACTTCCGCGCTTGTACCACACACCATAACTATGGGAGCAGACGGACGTAAAGATTCATGCCAAGGGCCACATATTTCTTCTAGATTAAGCGGATTACCACCCCTCTGTAACAATCCTAAAGGCTTTAATGTAAATGGCTCCTGTCGTAACCTCTGAGGAATACCAGTATTTATTCCAATAACACCCCCTGTTGAGAGTAAGTGAACTATTGTATCCCCACAAAGCATAATCCCCTCCGCAGGTACTACTCCCGACTCTGATGTACCGCTAAACCTATTCGCCAGCACACCAACAAACCTATCTCTGGCATGGATACGCTCATCCCGCCCAGCTTGATTCTCAACACGGGTAGTAGAACCAAACTCCGATAATGCCTCTACCACAATCAGATCGCCTTCTCTTCCTACGCCTTGTACCAACTGAAGATTAGCATTCCACTCATCAGGAGGCCTCCGAACATTTGACGCTATACATTTTACCGATATACCTGCAAGCTCTACTTGCTGTCCAGTTAGAGGTCTTCTGTGTAATTCTGTATCTATAGTATTCATCTTTTGTAATTAATATACCAATCAATACAAAGTCGCAACCGAGTACAGTACAACAAATACCTGCTTTAACCCTAAACAAAAGGATTTCTTTTCCATATACTCGCTTAAAGAATGCGTGTTCCAGCCAATACTTGTACCGATAGTAACTGTTGGAATATTTACTGCTAAAGATACATCGCCATCTGTATTACCACTATCATAACGAGAAGTAATACCTAAACTTTTTTGAGCTTCGTTTACTAAAAGACATAGCGGATGTGTAGCTGAAATGAATCCTGGCGGATTATCTGTATATATTTCACTTTTTATCTTGACGTTAGGATAGATATTTTCATAGTAATCAATAATTGTTTGCAATGATTTTTTTGTCTTCTCAAAAGAATGTTTATCCTCTGAGCGGACTTCTAATAGCGCGAAAGCTTGTTTTGCAATGACGTTTACTCCTTCTCCTCCGGATATTTTTCCAATATTAAATGTCGTTTTGTCCCCTTTTTGTGGTAGTTTTATCCGAGAAAAATCTCTTATTATATTAGCAATAATAACTATAGCATTCGGTCTACCAAAATCTCTAAAACTATGTCCTCCTTCTTTAGTTTCTACTGAAAGTTCCAGCCGATACTGACCAACACTCTTATGCGTTAAACGACCAATATTATGACTTTCTACATTCACAACTGCCTTTATCTCCTCACCATACTTTTTGATTACCTCCTTCATCCCCTTCTTCCCACCTAATCCTTCCTCGCCAACCGTAAATGCAACAATAATGTCATTAGAGAAATGTATATCATACTCTTTAACCACCCTAAAAAACGTTAATAATCCCACCACACCCGCACCGTTATCGCATATACCATGCCCATATATATATCGACTATTTTGTTTTATCAATATCTCTTTATCATCTGTCCGACAAGCAGTGTCTGTGTGAGCAACAAAAAGAATTTTTTTCATCGTCTTCTGAAACGTAGGTTTACCCGGTAACATAACAATACAGTTACCTATGTTATCAATATAAGTATCTACAAATCCTAGTTGTTGGAGTATTTTTTGAATAGAGGAAATTTTATCAACTTCCTGTCCCGTTGAAGAAGGTATTTTTGATATTTTAATAAGTAGATCAAATAATCGTTCTTGCTCCTGATCTATTTCTGAAAGTATATTGTTAAGATTAGTCATAATGATTTTATTGTCTTCATAAATCTTCGTTTTATGAATTCCCCATTAAAGGGAAGGCGAAGTGAAGGCTTAC
>CAYVEO010000104.1:2270-5204 GCA_964449965.1 uncultured Planctomycetia bacterium | reverse complement strand
TAATAGTCCTCTCAACTCCCTTAGAGACCGTGGGTTTTAAACCCAGTTCTGTCACACGCTCTATAATATACTGGACCTGTTTCTCAGTGACACCCGGTTTTAATACTATAATCATATACACTCCTTCAATTAAACTTATACCACCCTATCCTTTTAAATATATTCTTCATCTTATAACTAACGCCATCTATTCAACTAATACTATCTATCACCTGTCTCAAGATTACGTGAACCATCTGGTTGGAGTTTAAAATTAGCACTAACTTTAAGTGTTGACCTATCTTCTGAAACTGAAACTTTAGATATGCTCACCGACCCTTTTCCGTATTTATCTTTTGTCTTAAAATAGAATATCACACCTTCACTGTCTTCTTTAGAAATATCATCGCCTTCTATAAGAATCTCTTTTTCATATCCGTTCTCTGGTGCCTCCTTCATCTGCCGTGTAGGTTTCTTGTTCGGGTTAAGTTTATATTCAATAAATCCACTTTCAGGTCCAGTCATAATTAATTTAACCCTCCTTGGCACTTCGTACTCCCCCCCTATTGTGCCATCTGCGAGGTAAGATTTCTTCTGCACAGTTGCGATTTTACCGTCAAGGTCTTTATCTGCTACCATATAAACACAGTTCTCTGGCAGTTGCTTCGGGTCTTCTATATTATCTATAACTCGCAGTGAACTGGCAGGATGTTTATCAAAGTTTATCACTATCCCTTTTCCTGTTGTAGTATACTCAAGTGGTCCTCTATTATACGCAGTAAGGCTTGTAAGTTTCCCTTGCTTCTCTAATACAATCCGAATGCCGTCTTTTTTGAAAACTATCTGGTCAATGTCCTTTTGGCTAACCTCCTTACCTTCATATATATTCTTTTCTATCTCTTTTTTTCTCTCTCGTATCTCTCCGCTGATATCCTGTATGGAAAAATCTATCTTTTCATTATAGTAACCATCCTTACTAAAATAAAGACGGACCATGGCGTATCCCTTCAAGTCTAACTGAAATGTGCCATTGATAATTAATGTTTCTTCTTCACTATCAGACTCCCAGCCAAAATTTTTTAGTTTATCTTTTTCTAATTCAAGTGTGACACCATCTAACCTTATACCATTTTCATCTACAACCTCACCTTGAAGGATGAACCTACCGTGGTCAGCTTGCGCCAATCTCTCCATGGTCTTTAATACCCATTTATCCCACTCTTCTTCACTCACCTCTTCCTTAACCGGTACCTTATCTTTGTCAACATTGTCTTTTGCGGCTGCGGTCATACTAATGGAATGAACCAAAACGCTTAATAGTAACAAACCAATCCAGTAGCACCTTCTAAATATAATCTTCATAAATATTCATCCTTTCTCTATTCTTCTCCTACGGGAATAGGTGATGGTTGGAATCTGGGTTCTCCAATGTCTGTGTTTCCTTGACCAGCTAAAAATATCCTATACCATTTATAGATTATCGGAAACCACATTTTATTACCTTCCACATCCAAGAAGTCGCCATGTTTTCTTGGTCTCCATCCACCATTTGTAGCAAGGTAATTATTCTTCTCTTCTGCCATAGGGCTTGGCTGCGTCCCAACTGGTAGGGTTAGGTCAAATGCTGAATAAATACTACGCCGGTTATCCGGCAACATTAGTGTTGGGATGACATCATAGAAATTATTCTGCCCTTCTGGTGCACGATAGACAACTGGTGTTCGTTCCAATCTATCCCGACGATAATGCCATCTGTGTGCACCTTTTGAGCCACGCTGTATAAAGTCATTTGAGCGCATCAGGCTAAGTGCTTCGTCATTTGGAAGATAACTATGGTATATTGCACCATTTATTGCCCCTTGTGCCTCAAAATCTGACTGTCTGAACCAGAATGCCCATGAGTGTTGTTTTAACTCATCTATACTGTAGGTAACCGGGTCAGACGGTAGAACATAATTCCTTAACTTTTCTTCTTCATACGCCTCTGGCCAGATTGCTGATTCATAACTTATTACATTTCGGACAAGTTGTCCTGTCCCTAATCTTCTGTGTAAACGCAATGCATCAAATACAACCAGATTTCCTAAACTATGTGCCATGATGTCAATATCAGATGCATTTACTCCCCATGCACCTTGCATCCTCTTCTCCAAAAATCGTTGTAGACTAGGTGATGTCTGAAATGCATTCTGAACATCTTCATCAAACTGTGCAGGATTTCCCTCATCTCCTTCCCACGTAAAACCTATAAGATTACCTCTAAATCCTATCCAGAACAAACGTCTATATATCTCATTAAAACCGTCTTCAGCCTGACTTTGTGTTACGTTGTAACCATGTAACACAACAAGGTGTTTTTTCTTCTCAGTATCCCTCAAGCCAGATATGCTCACCGGGTCAAAATAGCGGCTCATCTGAACCTCCCGCCCATCCTCTGTTGGATATGTGAACGGCATAATAGGCTCACCACGTGATGAGACAAACAACCAATAGCCACTTGTATCGCGAAACGTCAGTTTAACTGTATCTGCAATAATCTTATTGGACGTATCCGGTTCTTCTACTAATATTGATAGACTAAGCGTCCTTGTCCCAGAACCGATTCCTTTAAACACGAATTCGTTTGCACCAGGATTTTTTATAGTAATTTGCTGGACATTGCCAGGTGTTAGCAGTATCCCGGTTTGCTTTACCTGTATCCCAGATGTAGCCACATCTTGCAGATATTCCCGGCGATTATTACTCGGACTTACTCCTGGATAGACATAAAGTTGACCATCGTTAAGTTTCAGGTAAAACTTAAAACCTTGAGATAATAAAGATTGTGGTATATTGATTAACAAGGGTGCGATATCCACAATCCCTGTGTGTGAAATTGTAGAATCAGTGTCCCTTGACCACCAGAAATTAAATCCATCCTTCTGGTCTTCTACCATTTCATCACTTTTCTCATCG
>CAYVEO010000104.1:0-2260 GCA_964449965.1 uncultured Planctomycetia bacterium | reverse complement strand
TTCTTCTTATCATCATCTATATCAAAATTTACATCTGGAATACCTGGGCGTAAGATGAGGCCATTGTTACTATTATTCACACCTAAATTTGGTTCAACTACTGTTACAATTACAGCATCTTTTACGACTTGGTCTTGAGTTTTAGATGTTACTTCTATCCTTGCATTATCTGCAAGATTAATGCCTTCCAAATAGAATGTCTTTTTGCCACTAAAACCTAATTCATTTGCAGTATACTCTCTATTAGGCTGGATATATTTATCACTTGTGCGAGCATCTTGAGGTGACGAAATATTCCATATACGGATTGTCCCTTTCTTGGCACTTGTCCAGTCCTTGAAATCATTATCCATATCTTGAGGAATGAAACTTGGTAATGTAGGTTCGCCTGGATATGTAAATATTATCCTCACATCTGACCAATCAGCCTGAGTCTGAACTTTTACTATCATAGGAACTATATTCCCTTCTCCTGAGACTACTTCATCAGAATAATCCGGGATGCTGTTCTCATTGTCATCGTTGTGGTTTACAGTCACAAATTTACCTGGTGAAGTCTCTTCTATATTCTCTTCTGTCTCACTCTCTTCAGGTGGATTTATCCCATTATTATTGTCTGAGTCTATATCTACATCTACTGCTATTTCAAGAATCACTTCAACAGTTGTTGAACCAGAATTATCATCTACTTTAAAGTCGCTGTACCAAAAATAAACTGGACCACCAGTATGGTTTATAAAAACAGCCTTTCCTACATTAGCAGCCACTGCTGCTTGGCCATTTCCCATATCTAATGTATAAGTAAGATAATCACCCACGCCAATTTCTTGTGTAGTGTTGGAATAAGTAATGGAAATAGCACAAGTCCAAGAATTGCTCCCTGTTCTAATTGAGCCACCTACAATACTAATCCTGTATATTCCAGGAGCTAAGTCTCTTACTACTCCAACAGTATAATCTAATCCAGCATTAAGTCTGCCATCAACATTCACATATTCAGGATCAGTATTACCACTGCTTGACATGAATAAAAAAAGTAACCCAGCAATTAAAAGATATAATATCTTCTTCAAGGTAAGTTAACCTCTTCTACATTAATCTTTTTGTATGACAAAAGTATTTGACCTTTCACCATGTTTCAAACCAGTCCATCCATCTTCAAGGATTTCGACCAATCTACAACCCTCTTTTATAGCGATGTTAAATATATTGCTTTGCGGTAATACATGCATTTCTATTTCACATTTTGTAGCTTCATTACTCAGGTATTCTTGCAAAGAGAACTTATATCCATACCTATAAGTTGGTACCTGAAAAAAAGCAACTCCACCAGGATTTAAGGATTTAAGCATCCTTTGAATAATCAAGTCAATGATCGGTGGGGGATTGTGCTGTAAAACTATTATTGAATAAACTACATCCACCTTCGGAATGTTTTCTATGTCTTGAAGTTTACTTATATGGCGTAATGAAACGTTTCGGATATCCATTCCTGTAAAATAATTTTCGGCGAGTTGTAAATGAGATTTCGATATATCATACCCAAATACTGTTTCAAATCTCTCTGCCAGCCAACGTGTTACACGACCAAGTCCACATCCCCATTCCAAGCATGTTTTAAACGAGGTGTAGTCTATGCCATTTCTATCTAATGTTCTAAAAAATATTACGACATCATTATGCCCTGATCTATAAAAATCATCTTTGCCCCCTTGAATGCTATGGCACTTGAAACGATCCTGGGTTAGAACAGACCAATAAGGCTCTGTTTCGCTAAAATGTTCCCATACCCTCTGAATATGGGAAAACAATCCTTGCAAGTCGGTAGCTGTTTCCTCAATATACATTGGCGGCTCATTTCCTGACACTAATACAGTAGGGAATCCATGGTTCTTTTGTCTGAATTCCTCAGAGTTCACAAGTTCTTGTCTTAGTTCTCTACTATTTACTAATCTTTTCGACTTATCAGCAACTACCGCCTGATTCTCTGGTTCCCTGTCAAGAAATAGACGATAGCCCCATATAACAGCCTCAGGAGTAATTGTTGCTCGGTATGAAGGACTAATGATCTTTTTTAATATCTTTAAGTATATCTCTTGTATCTTTATCATTTTATTTTCCATCTCGTATTTTTAAAAATCTTTTGACAATTAAACCTCTCTATAATTTACCTACAACACCCTCTCAATCGCCCGGATAAACGCCCTATTCTCATCCATTGTCCCGACTGTGACCCTTATGAAATTATCCATGTCCCAGG
>CAYVEO010000103.1:0-5502 GCA_964449965.1 uncultured Planctomycetia bacterium | reverse complement strand
GAGCTGCTGGTGCAGCCTTAAGTTTTCGTTATATAATCTCATCATCTGGAAAGCCTTTTCAATGGTAAGATGCAATTCATCCCTGTTGAATGGTTTGGTAATGTAATCAAATGCCCCGTTCTTCATCGCATCAACAGCCGTATCAACGCTTCCAAAGGCGGTAATTATTATCACCAGCATCTCAGGATTCAATCTTTTCACCTCATATAAAAGTTCAAGCCCGCTCATGCCGGGCATCTGAATATCGGTGAGCACCAGGTCCACTTCTTTCTCCCTGAATACCTCAATAGCCTCTTCACCGCTGTGAGAAGGTATTACCTGATAACCAATCTCTCTAAGGTTATATTCTAAAACCTTGCAGAAACTCTCGTCATCATCCACTAACAATATAATTTTATCTCTCATTCTACCTTGCCCTTTACTGGGAGCGTAACTGTGAAGACACTCCCTTTCCCTGTTTCACTTTCCACTTCTATATTCCCGTGGTGATTCTTTAATATACGATGAATGATTGCCAATCCTAACCCTGAACCTTTATCTTTTGTAGTCCAGAACGGATTAAAAAGTTTGTCTTTCTCTTCTCTTGAAATTCCATGTCCGGTGTCTTTGAATTTAATCTCAATAAACTCCTGATAAACCCGGCTGGATATTTTTAAGTCCCCTCCCCCTGGCATGGACTGCACGGCATTTAACGCAAGGTTGAGAAAAACCTGTTTCATTTGTTCAGGGTCAGCCAATATATGGGGAATACCATCATCCAGACACATCTCCAATTTGACATTGAAACGGGCTATTTCATATTGGGCAAGTGAGGCAACGAATTTTATTGTCTCATTGATGTCACAATCAACAAATGCAGGAGATTTGGGTCTGGCAGATTGCAAAAAACCTTCTACAACGTTATTCAGCCTCTCAACTTCTTTCATTATTATCCTTGTTAATTCATGGGCTTTATCAGGCGGTTTAAATCTGTCTAAAATTATCTCTGCGGCACCTCTTATAGAGCCTAACGGATTGCGCACCTCATGTGCAAGACCGGCTGAAAGTTCACCTAAGGCAGCAAGCCGGTCTAATACCCTGAGCCTCTCTTCAGATTCCAATAGTTCCTGCGTCTGTTTTCTCAAACTAAGGAGAGACTCATCTAACTTATCTGCTGTCCTTCTATAACGCAGACTCTCCTTTTTCTGTCTCTCAGAGAGCAATCCTGTCACAATGCCTATACAGTTGTATAAGATGAGCTCCAGACTCTTGCTTAGATTCATCGCCCATACATTCCCGCCCTGCTGGAATACGAGATAAGGCAGATACAATATAGTGCAGACTATTGCTGTCCATACCCCGCCTTTAAACCCGTACCAGAATGAAGCGATGATTATAGGTATGTAATAGAGTTTCTGGTATATCTCATGAAAATACCCCTTCTCTACAACTGTGAGATAATGGGCACAGGTAATGCCCAACAGCATAAGAACCAGAGTGCCGACCTTAATTGGTCTCATAAAATTGGTTCAATAAAGTAGGTTTTTTCTCTGTGGTCCTTCTGGTAGGTGTATTCCCTGCCAGTCATAGCGGTTAAAACTTCTGCCAGAACCTTTCTTAAAACCAGGGGCGGGGTCTCTTTGCTATTAGATAGACATTTTTCCAGAGGTTCAACTGCCTCAATTGCACCAATCTTCCCCAGGGCAAGAACCGCCTGACATCGGACCTGAGAATCATCAAAGACCATTCCCATCTGAGTTGGGATGGTCTTCTCTGTCACTGCCCTGATAAGAGCAGGAACAGCCTTTGAGTCTTTTAGTTCGCCGAGTGCCCATGCTGATTCCCTGCGGATAGAAGCATGCTCTTTTTCAACCCTGACTAAGGTTTTAAGCAGTGGTTCTAAAGCGGCAGCATCCCGTATCTTTCCAAGTGCCCTGGCAGATTCAGCCCGGACAACCCTTGCCTCATCAGAAAGATATTCAATCAAACCATGAAGCGCATTTTTTTCTCTTACTTCTCCCAAAGCCCATGCGCTATTTCTCCGGACCTCTATATCATTATCAGAAAGTGACTCAAGCAGTGCATCTACAGAATAAAGAGCCTTAATCTTTCCTAATGCCCAGGTAGTGTTGCGTCTAAGAATAGTATCTTTATCTTTAAGACTATTTAAAAGAGGGGGGGCAGATACTTTACCTCCGATACCTGCCATATAACCTAATGCCCATGCTGATTCCTGGTGAGAGAGGATATTTTCAGAGGTCAGGGAACTCATCAATACCTCAATGGCAGAACCACCGATATCTACTATAGCCCTGGCTGCTGAACGCCTGACAAACTTATCATCGTCTGCCAATCTCTTCTCCAGAGGCTTAAGCGCGGGTTCTGTCTTTAGTTCTGCCAACGTGATACAGGTCTGGAGCCGGACAGATGCATCTTCATCCTCAAGCATAGATATTAATTCATGGATTGACTTATCTGTATTTGTCCTCAATTTACCAATAGACCAAACTGCTGAGCGGCGCACGTAGAAATGCCCGTCTTTGAGAGATGTGAGTAGAGAATCCATGCCCTCGGATGCTTCAAGATGCCCTAAGGCAAGACAGGCTTCTCCCTTAGTCGGTGGGTCTGAATCTAAAAGTGCTGACATAATAAAAGGGATTACCTCTTTTTTACCAATTCTTGCCAGGGCAGATATAATTTCAGGTTTCAAGATAGACCCGCCTGATGAAAATGTCTTCTTTAACGGCTCTATAGCCTCTTCTCGCCCAATAGCACCCAGGGCAAGGATATCATATTTCTGAACCAAATAATCATGGTCATTTAAAGATTCAATCAAAGGACTTACCCCATCTTCTGGCTTGAGTCTTATCAGTGCTCTTGCTGCCTCTCTTCTCACCCGGACATCCTCATCCTCCAAGGCGGATGTGCCATCTTTAATAGAGTTGATTATGCCTCTAACTGCCTCATCCCCCCCTATTTTTGCCAGGGCGCTGACAGCAGTAACACGAACATCAGGGTTAGCGTCCTTCATGACCGTATTTAAGGCAATAACTATTTTCCTGTTCAGGTCTCCTGATTTTTGTTCACCAATATCACCCAATGCCCACGCTGCCTGGCTGCGAACTGCCGGGTCTTTTTCACTCAGGCTTGAAATTAAGAGGTCAACTGCTGCTGGATTAACATCTATTATAATATCATCACGGTCAGGCCCAATCATTTCTTCTTCAAAAGGAAGAGGTCCCGGAAGCGTGAGGTCAGGATAGAGGCTATCTTCTCCAGATACCCAACCGCACAAAAGCATTATAAATATAATAATTAAAACCCTTATCATCCCTTACTCCTCCTGAAACCCAAAACGCATAAAACGTGCTACAGTCAATATGACCATAATTAAAGATAATATAAGCAAAGAAAATATACTCTGCCGCCATACACTTAATTGAGGGAAAACCTCATCGGTAACAGCAGTTATAGCAGCTACAAAAGGATTCCACATAACAATCCATTTGGATAGTTCAGGTGAAAACCTTTCTCTGATAAACAATGCCAGAAAAGTAAATATTGATAAAGTTCCCACTATGCCATAAGCCCATGCAGTTGCACTGGCTGTCGTCCGGCAGAATGAAGAAGCAAAAATACCGCTTGCCAGGACAAAGATGATGGTAGTTAATATTATACTAAAACAAATACCTACCCTGGTCATAGAATAGAAATCAAGGAACCATAGCATTCCGAACATAGGGAATGTGGAAATAATCAAAAGCAGCATATGCCTCAATGGAACGATTAATTTGCCGATAATAACCGTATGCGGCTTAAGAAGGGTCATCCTCAGCATATCGTAATTTCCGTGTTCCTTCTCCTGTGTAATTGCCCCGGCAGTCAAACTGGGTCCAATCAAGATAACCAATCCTATCTGAAAACATATTGCTACAATCTTGATTGCATCAGGGCTCCAGACACCCATACTGCCGCTCGCCAGGCCAATCAGGACCATAGAGAAAATAAAACATAAATACATACCGCGAATCATTAATCTTGTCTTTCCCATGGTGCTATTTCTAAGTTCTTTAACAGAAACCGGGTTGTTAAACCTGCCTATCATGCCCCTTTCCTTGAGAGGGTCTAAAAGATAATAAGGAAAACGTTTTTTCCGCATAGAGAGAAGGTCTTTGTCCCTGATTAGCTTTTCCCTCTGCTGCGGCTTAACAGATGGGACCTTTTTAATCATAATGATAAAACAAATAATAAGGGCTGGTATGATTAGACAACTAAACCTGATGAAAACCGTCAGGGGCTGGACAGCCCCTGCAATCTCCTGTCCATAAGACTTCAAAAGTCCGGGCTGACTCACTGATAGCATGGCTGTGAAAGGACTGCATGACCTGAGTATGTAAAGGACAGGCGCAGTCTCATGCCAATGGGCAAGTGTCCATGATGGGAGCCATAATCCTACACTAATTATAAGTATTACTAAATAGGTCATTAGCGTAGAAGTATAACTGCGGCTGGATATGGCTGACAGGGTTAACCCAACCAATCCAAAAATGATAGTTGATAAAGTAAGAATCAGTGCTGAGCGGCAGAGTTCTGTTAGAGAAACACCTCCTAATAAGAAAGATACGCTCATTACCGGCAAAGAAGAGAATATGAGTATAAGCAAGATGGCTATGGAAGAGATTAGTTTACCAAAAATGATAGACCTTGGTTTAAGCAAACTTGCAAAAAGCAAGTCAAACGTACCTCTCTCTTTTTCCATGGTGATAGAGGTTGAGGTGAAGGCAGGGCTGAAAAGTGCCACCAGGACAAGCTGGCCAAGTGATAAGACAGTGAATAAATCCCGGGAGGCTAAAGCGCCTAAGGAATAAACCCCCTCCCTGGGCCATATAGCCAAAACGAGCAAGACCAGGACCCCTAAATAGGCCATTTGCAATCCAAACGCCTGCTTGGTTCTTAGCGAAACACGCAGTTCTTTCCCTATAATAGGATTAATGTCCATTATTGTCCTTCTGCCTTGCTTGTTACAAGCATAAATACATCTTCCAGGTCAATAGGCACTTCACTATACCACTGAACCCGGACGCCGCTCGTGACTAAGGAATTAAGTAAATCGCAGCTCTCCTCTATGCGGCCGTCAAACTCAACACGGAGCAAATCACCTGAGGATGACCATGATTTCACAGTTTTTTGTGTCTTCAAAATTTCTACTGACTGTTCTATACCACTTAGAATCTGAATCTCAATAACTATATGCTGGCGAATCTCACGCATAATATCGGATAATGTGCCAGTGGCAAGCAGTTTTGATTTCTCTATGATGCCGATGGTATCGCAGAAGTCGCCTAATTCAGCCAAGATATGTGAAGAGATGAGAATCGTCTTACCCTGTGACCGTAATTTTTTTATCGTATCCCTCAGTTCTATGCGGGCCCTCGGGTCAAGTCCTGATGCAGGTTCATCCAGAATAATAACCTGCGGGTTATGTATGAGTGTCTTTGCCAGTCCCACCTTCTGCCTCATGCC
>CAYVEO010000102.1:3220-5546 GCA_964449965.1 uncultured Planctomycetia bacterium | reverse complement strand
CGGATAGAAATTTCTTCAGGTAAATCAGAATCTGTTTCTTGCAGGGCTACGTCCACAGGTATGTCTATAAGAACAGGCCCTGGCCTGCCTGTCCTGGCAATATAGAACGCCTCACGCACTATCCTGCCAAGGTCCTCTGCCTTCTTAACAAGGTAACTATGTTTGGTAATGGGTCTTGTAATACCGACAACGTCTGCCTCCTGAAATGCATCATTCCCTATCAGATTGGTCCGGACCTGCCCTGTTATGGCAACGATAGGTATGGAATCCATGTGGGCAGTGGCTATACCCGTAACGAGATTGGTAGCGCCAGGCCCTGATGTAGCGATACAGACCCCAACCTTTCCTGTAGCCCTGGCATAACCATCTGCCATATGCGCTGCCCCTTGCTCATGTCTTGTAAGAATAAATTTTATATCGGAATTATAAAGGCAGTCAAATATTGGCAGGACAACGCCGCCTGGTATGCCAAAGGCAATATCAGCGCCTTCCTTTAAGAGAGAATCAATCAATACATGTGCCCCGGTCGTTTTCATAACATCCTTCAACTAACTGTAAACTGTAACCTATTAACTGTTAACTGTAAACTGTAAACTTATTTTAATATCGCACCTTGCGACGCTGAACTCACTACATTCGCATATCTTGCTAAATACCCGCTTGAGACTCTGGGTTCAGGCGTCTTCCACTTTTTACGCCTTGCCGCCAATTCAGACTTATTTACCCTTAATTCCAATTTCCTGCTCGGTATATCTATCTCAATCTCATCCCCATCTTTTATCAGTGCTATAGGACCACCCTGAGCAGCCTCAGGAGATATGTGGCCAATACATGGTCCCCTCGTGCCTCCTGAAAATCTACCATCAGTAATCAATGCCACTTGTGTGCCCAATCCCATCCCGAATATAGTAGAGGTTGGAGAAAGCATCTCTCTCATACCCGGACCACCTCTTGGTCCTTCATATCGTATTACGAGAACAGTCCCTTTTTTCACCCTATTCCCGATAATAGCCTTCATCGCATCCTCTTCTGAATTGAATACCATTGCCCTTCCGCGAAACCTCATCATCTCCGGACCCACAGCAGTCTGCTTCACTACAGCCCCATCCGGGGCAAGGTTACCTTTAAGGACTGCTATGCCGCCTTCTTTATGATAGGGATTATTCAGCCCCCTGATAACTGAATTATCATAGATAACCGCCTCTTCTGCAATTTCTTTTATAGTCTTTCCTGTAAGTGTATCACAATTATTTAGTTTATCCTTTAAAACCTTGATGACGCCGGGAACGCCTCCGGCATATTCCAGGTCTTCCATATAATTATCCCCAGCAGGTTCAAGCGAGGTAATATTAGGCGTCTCCCTGCTAATCCTGTCAAACAGGTCTATCTTTATCTTTAGACCAGCCTCATGTGCTATGGCAGGTATGTGCAGGACGGTATTGGTAGAACCACCTAAAGCCATATCCACCCTTATAGCGTTTTCAAAGGCTTTGGCTGTCATGATTTTTCTAGGAGTAATACCTTTCTTAACCAATTCAACTATCCTCTCCCCGCTTTCAAATGCGAGCCTGTGCTTTTTTGAAGAGACTACTAAACTTGACGCACACCCGGACAACGACATCCCTAAAGATTCAGTAACGCATGCCATGGTATTCGCAGTGTAGAGTCCCTGGCATGACCCGGCACCCGGGCAGGCGCACATCTCTAAATTGTCAAGGTCAGACTTAGTCAATTCACCCTTCTTGAATCGCCCCACAGCCTCAAACGTGTCCCTTACTAATGAAAGCCGCTTCATCTTATACCTTCCGGTAATCATAGGACCGCCAGTGACCACGATAGAAGGAACGTTAATCCGTGCAGCACCCATAAGCATACCGGGTGTGATTTTATCACAATTCGTAAGGAGGACCAACCCATCTAAGGAATGTGCCTCTGCCATAGTCTCAATAATATCGGCTATCAGTTCCCTTGAAGGAAGGGAATAACCCATGCCTCTGTGTCCCATTGCAATACCGTCACATACCGCAGGCACGCCAAAGAAGAAAGGAACGCCTCCGCCTGAACATACCCCTCTTTCAATAGCCCTTTCCAGTTCCCTCATGTTAGTATGGCCTGGAACAATGTCTGTAAAGCTCGTAGCCACACCAATGAAAGGTTTGTCAATCTGGGACCTTGTTAAGCCTGTGGCAAAAAGGAGTGCACGATTCGGCACCCTCTCCAACCCCTTTTTAATCCTGTCACTTCTCATGCTTTTCATAATGAAAATTATTATACCCTACCCGTTCATCTTTTGCAAGATATTTTTTAAAAAATTTAATGATATAGC
>CAYVEO010000102.1:0-3210 GCA_964449965.1 uncultured Planctomycetia bacterium | reverse complement strand
GGTATATAGTTTGAAATGAGCGGCGAATTTACGCTCCCGCTCCATTGTTAGGCGTTTTTCTTCTTAGACAATTTCTCATCTAATGAAATTTTACCTGGACCAATAAACAGAAGACTGAAAAACAAGATGGCTGCCTCAAGGGCATGAGAGTACTTTACAAATGGATCACCACTTTTTACATGCATTACAGTGGCTACAATCATTGTGCTTAACAAAAAGAAGCACGCAGGGCGTGTAAATAAACCCAACGTTAGCAATAAACCGCCTCCAAATTCAGATATAGCTGCCATAAACCCCATAAAACCAGGAGCAAAGTTCACACCCATGGCTGATAATGCTCCACCAATCTTTGTCCATACTTCCGGTCCTGCTGTAAGTTTAGGAAAACCATGGCACATAAACATTATACCAATGCCAACTCTCAAAATAAGTAGACCTTTATCGCGATGTTTGTCAAGTTTATGAAAAAGCATATTCAACTCCTCCTTTCTTTGCGGCCCGTAATGTTACATTATAGCCGCATGGTTTCGCCCAACGGACAACGGTTGAAATGCAAGAGAACCAACAAGTTTACTCGGCGGACCGATTGCTATCCGGTTCTGATTATACTGATACTGGTGTAAGACTAAATACACGTGCAAACTTCGTTGCTCTCTGAAGGTCACCTTCTCGTAAAGATTCCCTCACCTCATCCAGATTTTGAGCGTCTTCAAGAGAGAGATACGGTGACCAGCCATCTCCAGTATCAAGAATTTCCACATCAATTTCTGCGGCATACTTACCTTCGTGCACTAATTTGATATGATGTCTCTTTGTCATACCCGCCTCCTCGTGAACGATAGAATTCAACCGCTTCGTCAAGTTCTATCTGAGCAATTTCAAGGAATCGGATTTTCATTATTTCCGATATTTTGATAATACCTCTTTAAGTGTAACTGATTTTATTTTCCCGGATTGATATGCTTTAATCCTGTCTTCAACCTCTTTCCGCCAAAGATTATCTATACGTTCGTTTGGTCGATCTATACTGGATAGAAGATAATCTACAATCTTTGCTCTTTCTATATATGGAAGTCCCAGAGCATCTTTTAATATATGTTTAGTATGTATAGTCATTTATAACCTCCTTAGCCTTTCGCAACCCAATTTAAATTACAATTTAATTACAACCATATTCTAAAACACTCCACAATTAAGTTTCTTTATCCAATGAAATTATATAACCATTACCGCATGTCTGTCAAGAATTCCTCATCTTCAATTTCAGACCTATCCACCTAACGCCTCACTTACCGATGCACGTCCTGAATGATAATAACATGGCTTTCTTTCCTTTTTTGCCAGAGGTGAGCGACCTGGTTAGGCTGCATGGCTCGCTATATAAATATTATCATATTTTTTTGTTATTTGCAAGGAGATTTTTTGGGGATTTTTTCTTTTCTTTTGGAAGGTCCTTAATCCAAGAAAGATACAGAAGATGTTGTAAATTCAGCGTTGATAAACACACGATGCCAACCACTAAGATTGATAGTCGCATGGTCTTCATGTCTTACGTGTCCGCACACATACACATTTGGATTCCTGACCCTCGTTTGAAGCCTACCTTTATCAAAGTCAGGGTCTTGTTTCTTCCGTTGTTCGTATTCTTCTGACGTGTATTCTTTATTGCCAACAATGTAAACCAATTCGCCACCTTCACGATATAATTCTTGGCAGATGTGCGGCTTGCTACGTGCAGTTCTCTGCAACGGTTCTTCTTTAAGAACCATCGTCTCAAGAATTTCACGATTTGTAGGAACAAAAAACCATTCCCCTTGCCGTTTGAAAACTGTGTTTCTCCTCTTATCTATCTCACTGGACGGTAGTTTCTTCACTTGTTCCCAAATAGCATCCGGCAATAGCGATTGTTTAGCCGCACGTATGGTACTTACAGTGTCTGCTATTCCAGATACAAACCAGTGACGTTCGTCGTGACCGCACAAAAAGCGTTGGCCATCTTTGGAGTAAAGCAATAAGTGGCGCTCTTTCGGTTTGACCTGAAGTAGTTCAATCTCAGGCGCTTCATTACCTTGCTTTATCTCAAAATATTCACCATGCCTATCTCGTTTTATGTCTATGGTGAACGAATCTGATGGGGCAACTGTTACTCTCCAACGTGCACCTTCTTCATTGGAAAGAAACTTAAGTCTCGCACCCATTGACTCAAAATGTTTTTGTAGCGATTCTTTTTTCATGCTCTCTCCTTTAATTAATTTTCATGGTGAAATAAGCCTTTTTGTATTCTTGGGAGACGCGGGACCGTCCGGTAATTGGTAAGCAGTAAATCTGTAAGATATAAGCGGCTAAACCGTAAAGTGTAAGGGAGGTATTGGGTTTAACACCATGCTATTCTTTTTTAAGGTGGATAAATAGCTTCACCACCCCCAATTTACGCCATTGGGTTTCGGGCTAACCTGCCTCACGACAGTTTTGCACTTGCCCCCCTGTCTCCGTCAAGAAAGTTACTCGTCCTTAAAACTGACAATGGCGGTGTGGTTAACAACATGTATTTGATTCACCACATGCCTTAGTTTTTTCAGATTTTCCTGGAATTCCTGGTAGGTTTCTTTAAATGAATCCTTTGGTTTGCGCACTATGTCGCGCTCTTCTTTGTGTATTATGCGGTTATAGGCCGAAATCTTAACCCGCTGAGATATAGATTCCCTTTCGGCGATGAGATTCTTCCTCACTTCCAATGCCTCTGCAATACCTATCTTTTCTCCGTCGTAGTCAATCTCTGTTTTGAAATTGGCCGCCTGTATTTCCTGGTTAAGTTTCATCCTTTTGGTCTGCAATCTCTTCAGCCGTTCCCCCAGTTCTTTATGTTTGAAGTCAGCAGATGGCTCCTTATCTTCGTCACCGTCACTTCTTGAAAAAAATCTATCTCCTTTATCATTCGCTTCCACTGTGAGGTCTTGCAGCAGTTTGATATGTATATCATACTCATTCCTCAACTCAATGGCCTCAGACAAATATAGGTTTCCTTTTCCATCAGGCATAGCATACCTCCTAAGATTTTAATTAACTTAAGCGCAATAAATAAAAAGCACCTTTTCCCACTTGCATAATTATACTATACATAGTCATTTTTGTCAAGTAATAAATAAATATTTCTTATAGACAAGATACTTGTTATTTTTGTTTAAGGAATGCTAACAGATATTTAATTAT
>CAYVEO010000101.1:0-5666 GCA_964449965.1 uncultured Planctomycetia bacterium | reverse complement strand
ATAGACATCTTTTTATTTGCTTTATTCCTGACTCAGGACTGGTCAAGACCTTTTTGGATAATTTGATGTTTGTTCTTTGAATAACGTTTGCCATAGAAGCTTGAGCAAGTACAATTATATCTGCTTTTTTGTCTGCCTCTGATAGTTTTTCCACTACTTCCTTATCATGTGTCTTGATATCACCAGATACAATAGCATTAAAAGCCTTCTCACACAAAAGAGGTATTATATGGACATCTCTTTTTAACATCTGCGCCTTATTTTTTATAATCTCAGATGTAGGATTCAAGGTTGTTTTCAAAGTAGCTATAATAGCTATTTTTTCACCTTGTCTGCATGCTTCTTCTGCCATTGGTTCATCAATCCTTAGAATAGGCACTTTTACTGATTTTCTTGCAGTATCAATACAAGGAGAAATAGAAGAACAAGTAACAAGGATTACATCTGCTCCTCCATCTTCTGCCATCTCTGACAATTTTGTTATTTTCTTACACAAATCAGGCGTTAAACCACCTTGTTTAATAGCCTTTTTTAAAATACTTTCATCAAGAAGATGAAAAACTTCTGCATTTTTTATGAGCATATAAAACATTTCATTTAACTTTGGTATTATAGAATGTACGGTATGTATAAACGCAACTTTTTTCATAAATGATGCCCCCTATGCTTTTTGTGGCTTTTTGTGTATAGTAGTGTATACTTTTAAAGCGTCTATAGCTTTTAGATAGAAATCTTCTTTCCCAAAATTGCCTGACTTTAGAACCAGGGCTAATTTATATCTACCTTTAGAGAAACAATATGGTACACCAGGGGCTATCTGTTTCCCAACTTCTAAGACACAAAAGCCAAGTTCTCTACATATATGACTTGAAGTCTCACCACCAGCAATAATCAACTTGTTTAATTTGGTTTGTTCTAAAACTGATTTGGTTATTTCCGCTAACGAACCTGAAATGACTACCCCAACTTCTTCTTCTCCTAAACCGTTCCGCTTACCTGTTTCCTGTGTTTTTTCCATGGATTTTCTATTTTCGCAAGTGTAGATTATTACGTTCTTCCCTTTATTTATGTATTGAATAGCATTTTTCTTAATCCTGTTTATTTCGTTATTCTTTTCTTCACCAATTAATTTGTCAGCATCTATCCTGATTGAGATAAACCCATTTTCTTTTGCATACTTATTCTGCCTCTGAGTAGATGGAGAACAGCTACCTGAAACCACCAAAGTGGATTCACTGCCATGTCTTAATTCTATATGGTCAAAGTTTATTTTCTTTCCATGAATATATCCTTCTTTTCTAAAAAGGTCTGGAATCTCCATAGCAATACCTGACCCGCCAGTAATCAATACATGTTTTATAGTAGCCTTTGCAATTGTGCTCAAATGTTCCTGCTCAATAGCATCAACTACAATCATTTCGTACCCTTCTGCTTCCAACTCTTTAAGTTTATCTCTTAACCTTTTATGCCCCAGCCTTACAATCTCGTAGGAGACAAGTCCAACTTTCCTGGATGTTTGCTTTTGTAGAAATCTTACTAGATTAGAATCACGCATAGGGTTAAGAGGATGATCTTTCATGGGTGAATCTGACATAAGTTGACCATTGACAAAATGATATCCCATATACGTGGTCCTCCCATTTATGGGAAGAGATGGAACTACTACAACTGATTTTACTTTCAAGACATCCATAGCAGCATCAATGGAAGGGCCAATATTACCTTTTTCTGTAGAATCAAAAGTTGAGCAATATTTAATCTGATACATATAAGGATTTAAAATTTGTAATGCTCTAATAGCATCTGATGTCTTGTGTTTTGCTTCATCAGGCATAATAGATCTTGTATGATTAGCAATTACTACTGCTTCATACCCTTGTGTATATTCCATAAATGCTTTTGGTGAAGGAATATCTATAAGTATCACTGTCTTTACATTCTTCTCTGTGAGCATCCCGGCTACATCAGTAGCACCGCTATCATCATCAGCAACACACCCAAAAGCTATTCTATGTTCAGGCAGCATATTATCTATTCATCACCTTATTTATAAAAGATATCTTGGCCGTTTCCTCAGCCAGGTCAGCCGTGTTAAAGGCTTCTTCTATCGTTTTTCCAAATGTAATTATACCATGTCCTATGAGTAGAATGAGATTTGCATTGAGTTCCATTTCTCTTGCTTTTTTGGTCACATATTTAGTTAGTTCTTCTGAACCAGGATAAGATTTAGGCACAACCGAGATTCCATGAAGATTTTTCTCTGCAGTAACAGTAACTAAAGACAGCGGCTTGCCATTCATAGAAAAACCTATACAATAAGGAGGATGTAAATGGATAACCGCATTCACCTGTAAGCAATAATTATAAATCGCCAGATGCATAGCAGTCTCCTTGGAAGGTTTGTGCTTTGTAGAACCAGATATTTTATTTCCTTTTCTATCTATAATAACCAAATCGTCAGGGACAATGCATCTTAACGATACACCGCTAGGGGTAATAAGAAAATTTTCGCTATCACCTATTCTGATACTTATATTACCTCCTGCGCCAGAAACCAAACCTCGCTGATATGCCAATCGGGAGTAATTACATAATTTCTCTTTTAAAAGTTCAACTTTTGTCTTATTCACTTCTCCTCTACATTAATATCCATGGTCTTTCAACCACTTATCGTAAAGCATCCACTCCTCCCCTTCCCCTGCAGTTTTCTGGTTCCAGAAATCTTCCACACCTGGTATATCAAAATACCGTATACCCTTATCCATGTAGTCTTCAAGAAATACCCGGCATATTTCCATTATTTTCTTTGCACCTTTAACAAGCCTCTCTGCCTCTTCTACTCTTAGCACTATCACTCCATCAGCATTTCCCAGTATTATATCCCCGGGATTTACCAAAACCCCTCCACACTGAACAGGAACTTGAACCTCTCCTTCAAAACTATACCCTGAATATCGGACAGTAGACCCCTTGCAGAATATTGGCAGTCCCATCTTTCTTATCCGGGCAAGATGAGTTACGTATCCGTCAATTACTATTCCAGCCGCCTTATTCTGCTGCATCATTCTGGTCATCAAAGAACCTACATATGTCCCTTCAGAGTCAGATGGGTTTACTACTAAAACGCTTCCTTCCTCAGCATTTTTAATGACATTTGCACACATCCTGGCATCATTTACCGTATAAGCCGGACCTGCCACCCACATATCAGGGTCAATTGGTTTTATGGACTGGTCCATAAGTCTTTGGTTATAGTAGTCACGCTTTGACCATGGTGTAGCCTCGTAAACAATCCTTGTTAAGAATTCATAGGGTATCTCTTTGAATCCCGCTATAATCTCTTTTACTCTTTTATCATCCATTTTCCATATCCTCCTTTTTAAAAAAAGATTCATACCAATTGATACTTTCTTTATTCAGGTCAACTACCACGTTTTTTACCTCAGTATATTCTTCTATTGCTTGTGTTCCCAACTCTCTGCCAAGACCACTCTGCTTATACCCGCCAAAAGGGGCCTCTGTGAAGACATAGTTATAGGTGTTGATATAAACTGTGCCTGAACGAAGTTTCATGGCTATATTATGTGCCCTTTTAATATCTTTTGTCCAGATGGCACCAGCTAAACCATAGACTGTATCATTTGCAATTTCAACTGCTTCTTCTTCAGTAGAAAAGGGAATAATGGATAGGACCGGACCAAATATTTCCTCCTGGGCAATACGCATTTTGTTATTTACATTATCAAATATGGTAGGGAGCAAGAAGTTCCCTTTAGCAAACTCTTTACCTTCCGGCCTCTTGCCACCTATAATCAATTTAGCTCCTTCCTCAATCCCTATTCGTATATAATCCTCAATTTTCTTCTGCTGTTCGCGAGAAACAATTGCACCCATCTGCGTCTCTGGATTTATTCCAGGACCTACCTTAATCTTTATAGCCTGGGATACTAATTCCCTGACAAATTTGTCATGAATTGATTTATGCAGCAGCAGACGGGAACCAGCAATGCAGTTCTCACCCTGATTGAGAAAGGCGGCAAAGAGTGCCCCATGAACAGCCTCTTCTATGTCAGCATCATCAAAGACAATATTAGCAGATTTACCTCCTAATTCCAAAGAGATGCGTTTGATATTCTTAGCAGCTCCCTGCATAATAAGAGACCCAACTTCTGTAGAACCAGTGAAAGCAATTTTATCTATATCAGGATGTTCAATAATTGCCTTACCAGCAGTGTTTCCTGAACCAGTGATAATATTAACCACGCCAGCAGGCAAACCTGCCTCCTCCAATATCTCTCCCAATACTAACGTCGTTAGAGGCGTAAAAGAAGCAGGTTTTATAACTATCACATTGCCTGCAGCCAGTGCTGGTGCAATCTTCCATGAAGCCATCTGCAAAGGGAAATTCCATGGTGTAATCTGACCAATAACCCCAATGGGTTCCCGAACAACATAATCAAAAAAATCTCCTGGCATTACAGGAATCGTCTGTCCCTGAATATTAACGGCTATACTGGCAAAATAGTCAAAACATTTACTTGATTGAAAAAGGTCTACATTTATGCTTTCAGTAATTGGTTTACCGCTGTTCAATGTCTCAAGAGATGCTAATTCCTCCTTCCTTTTTTCTATTAGCATACTAATCTTTCCCAGAATTGCCTTTCTTTCAAAACCATTCATCTTTCTCCAAGGCCCATTTTTGAATGCATCTCTTGCAACTTTTACCGCTTCATCAACATCCTGTTCATCCGCAAATGGGACTCTGGCAATAGCCTCATTTGTCGCTGGATTAAACACTTCAAAACTTTTACCGGATTTCGCTTTTTTCCATTTCCCGTTAATAAACATCTTATAATCTTGTATCATTTATGAACTACCCCTTTCTATATTCTTAACAACCTCTTCGCGTTAAGTTGAGTTATGGACGTAAATGTTTCTTTACTTAAATTCAAATTAGAGAAAAAATCAATATATTTCTTTTGCTGAGGGATATTAGTCTCTACGCAAGGGAAATCTGTATAAGGAAAATCTGTTCCAAACAAAATCCTGTTCTTATGCCGACTTAAAAATTCTATAGTATAATCAAGGTTTTTCTTTAGTGCGGTTCCGCCAGAACCATCAGGAGGAGAAACATCTGCATAAAGGTTGGGATATCTTAATAAAAGAGCGTCTAATCTTTTTATATCTTGCCAGACCGCTGGACCATGAGCGATAAAATTGGCTTCTGGAAATTTATTCAAAATCTTCCCGAATTTCTCCATACCATAGTTATAATTAATTCCAGAGTCTTCTTCTATATGAAGCAAGATTGGAAGACTTATCTTCCCGCATATTTCATAGATTTTCTCTGACCTGCTGTCATCTATGGCGAAAGGTACTTTGTATTCACCAAAACCTTTACACCCTAATTCAACGCATTTCTCTATTCTATGAGAAATACTATTAAAATCTTCCCTAACACGAGGGTCAAAACAACAGAATGGTATAAATCTATCAGGATATTTTTTATAAGCCTCAATAGCCTCAGTGGTTAGAAAATAGTAATCTACATTTGCTTCCGGAGTCTCCAGAGGAAGCAAGATAGACTTATCTATCAAAGCGTCATTCATAGACTTAATTAATTGTTCCTCTGTTGTCCTGTGGAATATTTTCAAATGCGTATGTAT
>CAYVEO010000100.1:0-5762 GCA_964449965.1 uncultured Planctomycetia bacterium | reverse complement strand
ACTCCCTTCTTAAGATACTCCCCGCAAAACGGCCAGTTTGCAGCACACCCTTTATCCGTATTCTTGAGATGGATTTCTACAACTGAGTGAGGAAATTTATCAACCCATAAAGATAGGTCATTTTCTCTTTCGTCAGGGCACTCTTCTTTTGTTACCCCATGTCCTGTGTCAAGAAGCAGGGTCGTCGGAACTGTAGTGCCTGGATTCTTTTCATGATATTCGTTGAGCATTGTCATGATACTTGAAGTTTGTTCAAATGTCGTGGGCAGCTCGCGAAGGGTTGACATCGTTTCAAGTGCAACATTTTTTAATCCGCTGTCGTGGGCAAGTTTCATAATTAACTTCCAATGTTCCACAGCATCATTTATGAGTTTACGGGTCAATCTTTTATCTTCAAAATACCTGCAAAGCACTGTTGACAGATGTCCTCCAACGTGGTCCACATCATGTCCTGTCTTTATGTAGCACTCTGCCTGACAGACTGCCGCCTCATATGCCATTCTCCCTATTTCCTGGAATTCTCTAATGGGATGCGACATCGTCCAATTGTCCCTGAAGAACGTCTGCACAGAACCTATCGTTATGCCAACCTTGCGCGCCTTTTCACCAATTTCAGTGTGGTATCTTTTAAATGTATCTCTATGCAATGCAAAAAGAGGTATATCTACAGGCAGACCGGTTACCATTTCAACATAACGAAGATGGAATTTACTGCGCACAATCTCCATCGCCTCAACAGGGTCATGCACAAACAAATAAAAGTTCACATTAGTTCCGAATCTTATCCTTGGACCATCGCTTTTCATGTTCATCTATCCTTCCTTCACAACGCTTGTTTTTATATCTGTCTTATTATATACTGGATTATAAAAAAGTCAACCTATTTTTCCACAATTATTCCACCTCTACTATGGAATATTTTTTGGTGCCTAATCCAGCCCTTTCTGCTGCCTCCACCTGAATATATGGGTCTTTGCCGTGAATTTTCTCAAAGAGGTGCTTACCCTTACCTATCTTTAACTGTTCAGGTAGTGAACCCTTAATATAATTCTTCAAGTCAATAGAATCTATCGCAGCCTGTTCAATTGCTACGATGTCACGGGACCCCATTATGCCTACATCAGGGACGATAGAAGGTGTAGAAAGACCCCAGCAGTCACATAAAGGGGTCACATCCATAATAACGTTTATATAGACTACAACTTTGGACTTGAAGAAAGAAAGGACCTCTTTCACTGTTCGAGCCATACCCTCCTGAAAATGCTTATAGGACGATTCATCAATGGTTATTGCATGGACAGGACATGCCTCTACGCAATGCATACAGTATCTACAGTTATGGGAAAAGATGGAAAATTCCCCTCTTTGATTAAACTCTATCGCCCTGCCAGGGCAGTTCTTCTTACAAAGGTAACAGTGTTTGCATCTTTCTTTGTCCCATGTGAAGGATGTCTCCATCAGCCTGTGAATGTCACCCCTGGACTTAGGAGATACGCATCCCATGGCGATATTTTTTATAGCACCGCCAAAACCACAATTGCCATGGCCTTTGGCATGGCTAAATACGACTAATGCATCTGCGTCTGCAATATAGCCGCATATCTCTACCTCTTTTAATGTCCTGAATCCAATCTCCCTTTTGTAGAAATACTTATCCTTTATGCCGCTTGCCTGATAAATAGGTGCGCCTAAAACCTCTTCTGTATATCCCCTAATTTTAGCATCCTGAACCCATTCCGCACCACCTGTAATAAATGTCTTCCCGCCTGCCTCTTTTACCTTATCCACAAGCATCCTGACAAATAATGTCCTGATAGTAGTGAAACCCACATTGCCTCCAAGGTGCATCTTTATGGCTACGGTCTGATTCTTGAAGACATCCTTGCCAATCAACTTCTTTAATAACCTCCCAAACTTTGGAGGCAATGTATCTTCTGCCACAAGCCTTTTAACATGTGCAGATGCAAAATATACTTTACTCATTTACTTTCACCCCTTCCCGATTATTTAGGATTATACTACATACTCACTACAAAGTCAATTTTTGATTGATTGCTAAGGTTTTACTTGACAACATATTTGGGTATTGGTATAATTCTTCCCATGATAAAAGTTGGACTAATTGGGATGGGGAGGGTAGCGGAAGGATGCCATATCCCACAGATAAAAAAGGTAAAAGGGTTTGAACTTGCCTGTATATGTGACACAAGTAAAGAGAGGCGGGAATTCGCAGAAAAGGAGTATCACGTCCAGACATGTTCTGAATATGATACCATGTTAGATTCTGACATAGACCTTATCGTAATAACCACACCATCAAACACTCATAAGGAACTCACCATAAAGGCACTGAAGCGCAGCAAACACGTAATAGTTGACAAACCGATAGCATTGAATCTTAAGGATACTGACGATATGATAAATTATGCAAGGAAAAGCTCTAAACTCCTCAGTGTCTACCAGTCAAGGCGATGGGATGGTGATTTTCTGACAGTTAAGAAGATTTTAAAACAGGGGTTATTAGGAAAGGTCTTTTCCATAGAATCCAACATCATGCATTTTGGCTCTCCGGCATGGACAAAGGTGCCTGGCATAAAGGATTGGGCATGGCGGCTTAAAAAATCTTTTGGCGGCGGAATGATGTTTGACTGGGGCCCGCATATGATAGACCAGGCACTCCTTCTTATAAATTCAAGACCAAAGAGTGTCTGGTGTGATATGAAGAGTGCATTCTGGGCAAAAGAGGTAGATGATTATTTTAGATGTATAATCCTTTTTGAAAATGACTTAACGTTTCAACTCCAGTTTTCCAGTATCTCAAGATATCCCCTGCCTCGTTGGTATATTACCGGGGATAAAGGGACACTGGTATGTGATGGCTGGAATGGCCCGTTAAAGATAAAGAGCATATTCCATGGGGCGGAATGCGAATTAATCCCTAAGATGGAACCATCGAACTGGGAATTTTTCTATGAGAATATATACGGAGCGATTACAAAAGAGTTAGAACCAGACGTAAAGTTAGAGGAGGTTCATAAGGCAATGGCAGTCATAGAGGCTGCAATAAAATCTGATAAGACAGGAAAGGTTGTGGAGGTATAGGGATGAAAAAAATCAATGTGGGTTTGATAGGGTATAAATTCATGGGTAAGACACATAGCCATGCCTATCTTGATATGCCAAAATTTTTCAAGCCAAAGGCTTACCCTGTCCTGAAGGTCATCTGCGGCAGGGATGATAAAGGTGTTAGGCAGGCACAGGAAAACTGGGGATGGGAAGGTTATGAAACCTCATGGGAAAAGGTTGTCCAAAGGGATGACGTGGATTTGATAGACATAACTACGCCAAATAATTCCCATAAAGAGATGGCAATTGCCGCTGCAGAAAATGGCAAGGATATATTCTGTGAAAAACCATTAGCGATGAACGTAGCAGAGGCAAAAGAGATGGTAAAGGCTGTGGAAAAGGCCGGCGTCAAACACATGGTGTGTTTTAACTACCGCAGGGTCCCTGCCATAGGGCTGGCAAAAAGGCTGATTGATGAAGGCAGACTCGGAACCATCTACCACGTCAGGGCAACTTATCTGCAGGATTGGATTGTTGACCCTGATTTCCCTCTCGTGTGGCGTCTCAAGAAAGAAGAGGCTGGTTCAGGCGTCCATGGCGACCTCAATGCCCATATAATAGATTTAGCCAGATACCTTGTTGGAGAATTTAAAGAGGTAGTAGGTATGCAGGAGACCTTTATAAAAGAACGGTATCTGCCGCGGGAAGGAACAAAACTCTTCGCTGCCAGGGCAAGTAAGAAGAAAGGAAAGGTAACAGTAGATGATACTACCATCTTCCTCGCAAGATTTAAGAATGGCCCAGTAGGAACATTTGAGGCAACGAGATTCGCTACCGGCAGGAAGAATTTTAACAGGATAGAATTAAATGGAAGCAAAGGAAGCCTGGTATTTAATTTTGAGCAGATGAACGAATTGGAATTCTATTCCAAAGAAGACCCATGTCATATCCAGGGGTTCAGGAGGATATTGGCAACTGAGCCTACACATCCATACGTTGGTGCATGGTGGCCGCCAGGTCATATTATAGGATATGAGCATACCTTTGTAAATTCTGTCTATGACCTGATGAACTACATTGCCGATGATAAAATGCCGAGTCCAAACTTCATAGACGGACTTAGATGCCAGGAGGTTCTGGATGCAGTAGAACTATCCTGTAAAGAACGGACATGGATTAAGGTATAAGTGTAAGGGGGACTGTCCTATTTACGGACGAGCAAAGCGAAGTCGTAGAATGGGACTGTCCCCTTAAAAAGGAGTAAATAGAAGTGAAGAATTCTCTTAAAGGAAATTGCATAATAGCACAGTCAGGCGGACCTACGGCAGTAATTAATTCAAGCATAGCCGGGGCTATCCATGAATGTCTAAAACACAAAGAAATAAAGGGAATCTACGGTGCAATAAACGGCATACTCGGGGTATTAAACGAGAACATTGTGGATTTGAAAAAGGAAAAACCTGCTGAAATAGAAAAATTAAGAAAGACACCTTCTTCTGCCCTGGGTTCATGCAGACATAAACTGAAAGAGGAAGACCTGAATAAGATTGTAAATGTATTTAGCAAATACAACATCCGCTATTTCTTCTGTGCCGGCGGTAATGATTCAATGGACACTGCTAACAAGGTAAGTAAATTAGCACAGAAAGAGGGGTATGAACTAAGAGTAATGGGCATACCAAAGACGGTGGATAATGACTTACCTGTTACAGACCACTGCCCTGGTTATGGTAGTGTGGCGAGGTGGCTTGCAATAAGTGTGAGAGATGCAGGATTAGATACAGAGGCAATCTATACATCTGATACGATAAAGATTATAGAGACGATGGGTAGAAATGCAGGCTGGATTACAGCCTCTACAGCACTTGCAAAAGAAAGAGAAGATGATGCACCAAACCTGATATACCTTCCTGAAAGACCATTTGACAATGAAAAATTCTTACAAGACGTTGACAGGGTTTATAAAAAGTTAGGCCACGTGGTAATTACTGTATGCGAGGGATTGAAAAATAAAGAAGGGGAATACCTCACCGCATCCCGCAGGAGTGTGGACACTGATGGTTTTGGGCATAAACAATTGGGCGGTGTGGGGGATTATCTGTGCGACCTCATCGCTGCTAACCTAAAGATTAAGGCAAGGTTTGATAAACCAGGGACCATCCAGAGGGTCTCAAGTATATGTGCCTCAAGGACAGACCTTAATGAGGCATATTCAGTCGGCAAGGTTGCAGTCCGGAAAGCCATATCAGGCATGACTGATATGATGGTTACACTGGTAAGGGGTGAGGGAAAAGAATATAGATGCTGGACAGGTGTTACCCAATTAGAGAATATAGCCAATAAGGAAAAGAAGGTGCCTGACAATTTTATAAATGCTGACGGGAATTTTGTAACAGAGGAATTTCTAAACTACGTCCAACCCCTCATCGGCAGCCCACTCCCTGAATACGCAAGGTTAAAGAAAAAGCTTATAAGGTTATGAGCACAGGTTATTCCGGCAGAAAGGTCTTTTCTGCCGCCGCACAGGTCGATAATTTTATTTTCGGAAAAATCCGAGAGGGACAAGTCTTCAAGTTTCACTGCCATGTCAATTGTCGTATCAGTGATACGACTATCTTTTCATCTAGGTATTGGATATTTCGACCAACAACGCTTCTTGCGCTTTGTGAGGGAGCCTGACGAGGACAAAGTATGAT
>CAYVEO010000099.1:2524-6093 GCA_964449965.1 uncultured Planctomycetia bacterium | reverse complement strand
CTCTGATTCATTTGGCCCTGTCAGTTCTGGTGCATTCAGTCTATCAGAAAACCTCACTCTTACTAAAGAGGCATTTGCAGGTTATCTTAATATACTATCTCCGGATGGAATAATCAGCATGGTGAGGTGGTTACAGTTTCCACCGAGTGAGGAACTAAAGGTAATGGCAGGTATAGTAGAGTCTCTGGAGGCTAAAAAGATACCAAATCCCAATGATAATATCATCAGTTTCCGAACATGGAATACTGCCACCTTCCTCGTAAAGAAATCGCTTTTTACCATGGATGAGATAGGAAGGGTGAAAAAATTTTGTAAAGACAGGCGGTTTGACCTTATATATGCCCCGGGGATTACCAGGGATGAGGTAAATATCTATGACGTATTTCCTCATGATTATCATTTCCAGACATTTTCAGAACTGCTTGCTACAAAAGACAGACAAAAATTTTACAGGGATTATTCCTTCAATATCTCGCCTATTACAGATGATAAGCCTTTCTTCTTTCACTTCTTTAAATGGAAGCAATTACCTGTTATTCTGAAAAATATAGGAAGGGAATGGAAGCCTTATGCCGGGGCTGGATATTTGGTTATCATTATCATCCTGATAATAGCCTTGCTAATATCATTTATTCTGATAGTATTGCCACTATTTCTCCGTAAGGGTATTATAAGCAACCCACTACGGCAATATTCACCCTTCTTATATTTTCTATCCTTGGGTATAGGATTTATATTCATTGAGATATGCCTCATGCAAAAATTTATCCTGTTTTTAGGCCATCCCATATATGCCTTCTCCATCGTGTTATTCTCAATTCTCTTCTTTTCAGGATTAGGGAGTTTATATATTAAAAAAAGGATAGATTCTCCGAAGACCCCATTTTACTTTCTATCTTTATTAATCCTGACTATATTTTTATACTGGTTTCTATTGCCGCTTGTCTTTAAGTCTTTCCTGAAAATGGGTTTCCCTATGCGTGTCTTTATCTCTATTGTAAGCCTCGCTCCTATAAGTTTTCTTATGGGCATACCATTCCCATGCGGCATAAGGGCATTGAGTAGAACCTTGAGTGGACTTATACCTCATGTATGGGGAGTGAACGGATTTGCCTCAGTGATAAGTTCTATAGTAGCTATGATGCTCGCAGTCTCAAGCGGGTATTCTATCCTGCTGATTCTGGCTGGGTTTAGTTACATCGTAGCCCTATTTGCGATGCGGCGGATGTTAGCCATTTCCACAAAGGGATGAATCCAATCTTTCCCTTTTAGTCTGTTCTCTAACTCTCTTTTCTGAATTAGCAAAATATCCCTTACCATTTTATACACCATTTTCCAAGAATACTTTGAAATATAATACACAAAAATATATAAATTTTTGCATTATATTTAAAATATAGCACAAAATTTGAAAATGCCAAGGGCCAATATAGTTCCAAAATGCAGTTTTGAGCATAAGTCTGCTAAGGATTTAAGACGTTATTTCTATGGGTTACTTGCATTTCAAACCTTTACTGAACCATTCAAAAAGCAGATATATCTGCTCACGGTCTGAATCTTCAGGCAATACTGTGCCTAATTCACGAAGTGCTATGTCAATTTCTGGGACCTCAGGACTAACAAATCTGTTAAGAAACGCTCTTACTACAATTGAAATCGATGGCTCAATAAATTTCTTTGACTCAGTTCCAAGTAAATATGCACCAGCCACATCCCAATTGAGTCCGCTAACATTACCAACAAGTTCAAAACGCCGGCTATTCTCTATATCCTCCTCATAATGAATAAGGCAAAAAATAATATCTGCTAAATCCCTTGGATAAAAACGGTCCTCATAGCACAATATCTTCAAGATAACAAATAGAGGTAATGGGGCTACCAGCCATTCCATCTCTGGTGCGATTGTTTGTGGTTTAGCATGAGAAAATAACATTCTAAATCCTGCTACATTCATAGACTTTCCACTCTCACCCCATATTAGATGACCATTTTTTATTAATCTTGGTCCGTATGGTAAAAGGTCAATAATAGTGTGTTCTCCATATAGCATTCTGTGAGGTTCTCTACCAAAACTAAAGCCACACTCTACTAACCTCTTCTTGAGACGTTCAAATTGTTCCCATGATTGAACCCGAACTACTGAGTCAATATCAGCAGTCTCACGAATAGTTAAACCCAGTGGTAACGCAAGACAAAGATATGGCACAATCGCCCCTACCAGGCAAGCCTGGATGCCTTCTTCTTCTAAAACCCTATGTAGTATTTCTAAAGCGCTCTTCGTTTCGGTATCAATTTTCACTATCTAAATCTTTCAGGAATCGCTTGCGAAACTCTCGTGCAGCTTCAACCGCTCGGTCTGTCCCAAGGTATATGAGTTCTGCATATACTAATAACGGATGTGCTATTGGTATGCCATTCTTTTTAAACTTCCCAGTAGCTATGTTTCCAAAATGGTAAAGCACAGTAAAAGTGCCATTTTGGTCAGGTAGACATCGTATAACATTATAGAAATCTGCCGGAAGTTCTCTGGCAAAAATTGTGAGAGTCTCATCATGGTAATAATGCATAAGCCGATAAGCCGCCTCTGTCCCGGTTAGCACCCATTGTAATCCACGTTCTTTAAAATAGCACCGTATATCTTGAACCAATTCATCCTTTGGTCTCTTCTTTGGAATTAGACGAGTTACCATCAACTTAGGACGAAGGTATGTCCGATAACCATCCACCCATGCAGGAACAAGTTCTTTCCTTTTTATCAAACGGGCATTTGTGCCTGCACCGATTATATAACCTTTTTCAATAAGGTCTGTTATACATAATCCTATCCCGCCATGTGCTACTCCAGCCACATCAGCCAATTTACGATGTGTCCAGTGAATTGCATCAGGTTGCGTAAGTAAGGTAAAAAGCACCTTCAGTCCCGCAGGTCTGAAGGCACGTCCTGTTCTATGTACTTGCTCCACAAGGGGACGTTTTCCCTCAACGTGTATGTTTAGTCCCTTCCTGCATAGATGTATATTACCCGCCAGGTCAAAATAGTCTATACCTGCTTTTTCAAGGGCTTGAGCCTGCTGTGGACGGATATATGGGGCACCAAGCAACCAGCGATTTTTCGCCACTTTTGCATACCCTTGTAGTTTGTGAATCACCCAGTAAATATCCATATTTGCTAAATGCGGTTTGATTCCCACCAGATAAACCATGGGTCCGGCATCCGTAATTAGTTTCACTACCAAGTCAGGCACAATCTTTTCGTCGTGTCTAAATGGCATTCTTTCAACACGCCCCCATTTTTCTAATTGGGCTAAATAATGCGTGATATTATAATTAGTCGTTTTCATATGCCTATAATTATACCACGTCCATTATTAATGGTCAAGTAAAATAAATGGACACAATGTTTTTTAGGGCAACGAACGGACGGCGGATGGGAACAGACGATTTGTTAGGCCTTTGCACACGCGTCAACAACCTCGCCTCAATTTCAAAACTTGGATTATTGCTGTCACAGCTAAACCAAGAGAAATACTCCACGGACTCATAGAAATGACTGGCGTTTTTTGAAGTTT
>CAYVEO010000099.1:0-2487 GCA_964449965.1 uncultured Planctomycetia bacterium | reverse complement strand
GCCGATTGGAAAGACGAAGATCATCATAAGTAACCCGCCGAACTCTTGGCTAGTAGCCAAACCAGACCCCAACAGGGTCCAGTTCAAAATCAAGAAGAGTGGTCCCAAGACCCAGACGCCCGCGAGAACACCAAGAGAAATACTCCACGGACTCATAGAAATGACTGGCGTTTTTTGAAGTTTCGATAGGGTAAGTGCACATACGATAGGAACAGCAATGGTAAGGAATATTACGCTTCTACCTCCGAAGTCCTTTCCATCTAAACCATGAACAATTATGCCTGGAACCCAAAAGGCGAGAGCACCGACCAACATAATAAGTCCGAATTGTTTTTTCTTATCCAATGTATCACCTTGCTCAGCAAAGGACTAACGGACGGCGGCTGAGATGCAAGCGGGCCGACAAGTTTACTTGGCGGACCGATTCTCTTTCTTCAGTTAGAACGGCACATCATCGCTACTTGCATCTTCCTTGACTTCTGTTTCCTCAACCTTCACAAGGTTTGAATCCCATTCCTCCGGAGTGTAGCTGCGAAGCCTACCCTCCTCGTCAAACACCTTAATGTGAATCTTCAGAAGTGTCTGTCGTGTCCTCACTCTCTTGACCCATTCTTTCTCCTTGGGAGAATCCCACATTTTCTCCTCTACTTGCGCAAACGACCGTTGCTCAATCCAGATATTGAACTCTGACAAGCTGGTAAAGAACACTCTGTAAGGCACCTTGAGAAGCTTCCGCAACTGAACAAACATGGGATGATTTATGAGAAGAATGTCACGGACGGCCTGCTCACCTTTTGTCTTTTCCGAAGCAAGGAAAGTTACAAGTTGCTTCAGGGTGGCAGTCATCGATTTCATGTCCTCGATGAGAAGGACCTCCTTTTGGCGAGCCGCTCCCTGAAGCATGCGTTGGAACAACGCCGCCCATTGTTCTTGCAGATACGCAATGATGTCCGCGCTGGTCTCGAACGGCGCAATCGGATTGTTCATTGGCAGTGCAACGACCTCGTCAAGGAATTCGTAAACCCTCTTGTCATCCACCGCGACGCACTGAAAGTTCTTGACACTCTTGTTTCTTTGGTAGGTTCTGTGTTCTGAAAGAACATCCTTCTCCACGAATATGTACACGGGTTTACCCAAATCCAGGGCCGTCTTAAGTTCTTTTTGAGAGATAGAGTATGCCCCATGGTCAGATTCGGTTCCGTACCGCCCACCTATGATGGCCAGCAGAATATCGCAGAGCTCCACTTCTTTGTAGCAATACTCCTCCAGTTTCTCCTCGGTTCCGTATGCGATCTGTCCGCGCTCATTCCGAACTGGCTCATAACCCCGCTCTCGGATGTACCGCTCCAGGTCTGCACGGACATTCTTCAAATCGTAATACGTCGAACTGATGAAAACTCGCGGCTTTGCCACTTCCACCTCCTTCGCACAACCATCGCCAGTATCTCTTTCCTACTCTATCGCGAACGCCACGGCTCAGCGGCGGCGGTCAGCCGTCCGCTGCAGCCGATTGTTCGGAGTTCCCTTTCTTTTTCCGTTTCTTTTTTTCGTAGTTCTTTGGATATAGAAGACGACCATAACCCCACAGGAAGCGATCTATCTCCTCACTTGAACAAGCCTGAAGTCCATACCTTTGCTTGAAAGCCTCCACTGCGTTATAAAATCGACCGTAATCTTCAAGATGTGATCGAATGTGCGTCTTGGTCTTCGGTTTTGCGCCAGGTCGCAAGGACATGAATGGATTCTTTATCTGGTAGTGAACGAGCATATCCTCTACAAACGAGTCGTAGATCGGATATGCAGTGTTGTGAAAATGACAGTATTTCGAGGCAAATGAGTAGAAATTACGTTTGGACTTCTCGTTCACCCGTACCCTCCCTATTTCATTCACCAAGGCTTTGTCTGTTGCAGTCAGGCGCGCATCGATGTTTAAGGACAATATCCGCTCTGCAACTGCGACGATTGCGTTGATGTTCGTACTGTAAAGGGTGTTGAGGACACACGCTTTAATTACGATGCTGTCAAGCGAGGTATTACCGGGGTATTGGGCAAATACGCTCTTCACTATACGCTCGCCCATGGCGTACCGTTCATTGTTCATGAATACTTCATGGTACTTCCTGACTAAGTCTAAAGTCGCGTCTTCAGGTAACGGTTTGGTATTCCTTGGCATTTTGATCACTCCGAACATATATTATACGGCCTAAGTAAAACCGACAAATACTGCAAATTTTGCTGTATAACACATCTGAATATCTTTGTTAGTTATTTTCATAACTAACATTACTACAAATTGTTATATAAAAATAATAGTATTGTTTTGACTTGTGTTATATTGCAAAAAGTGCAGTATAACACGGCACATTGTGTAACTCTAAACGTTCAAAGTCTATCTGCCGGGCTGAGAACGCCTTTTCACCCACGATTTAATACATGAGTATATACCATCGTCGTGCTAACATCACTGTGTCCAAGAAGTTCCTGAAC
>CAYVEO010000098.1:4110-6095 GCA_964449965.1 uncultured Planctomycetia bacterium | reverse complement strand
CGTTGGAGTAGATGTGGTTGATGTGCTGGTTGAGCCACTGCTGGCTGCGCCATCAGACATACACCAGCCACCATTATCAGACATCCAGTGGTATCCTGACGGACATGAGCCGCCACTTGTGCTTCCGCCAGAAGTGCCGGTTGTGGTAGCATCTGACATACAGTAGCCTCCATTATCGCTCATCCAATGAGATCCAGAGGGACAGGAACCAGAGGAAGAGCCGCCTGAGCCTGTGCCGGATGAGGAGGTTTTACAGGAACAAGTACTATAATCATACCAACCGCCCGGACAGCCTGCAGAGGGAGGATAGCAAGTAATAGTAGATCCTGTAGGGGTAGTTCCGGAACCACCTGAATATTTACAACTACAGGTTGAATAATCTAGCCATGCGCCCCCACCACAACTTAGGCCTTGGCATTGATTACTAGGTGAGGGACCGCCACCTCCAGAATAAGTGTTTGAGCTTCGGCAGTAACAGCTACCATAATCCCAATAAGAATTAGAGCCGCAACCACCAGAGGGAGGTTGACACCATGATTGGGATCTAGCTGCGGTATCCGACCAATCAGACCCTTCATAGCTGCCGGCTACACACTTGCTGCCGTCCCAATAATTACCCGGAGCGCAACCGTACTGATATGAGCCGGGAGAATAATTATTGCTTCCTCCCGAATAACTCGGATAGCTTGAGTAGCTGGGTGAGGTGAAGGGTGCGCATTTTGATCCATCCCAAGAATAACCTCCGGGGCAAGCACCGTCAACACATCTTTGTCTAACAGGATCCCAAGGTTGACTGCCACAATTATATCCTCCCGAAGTGGGAGTAGCAGAATAGTCAGTATATCTGTATGAGGCATTACCGTTGTATCCTCCGCCTACATACGTTCCTGCGTCAGCCATACACCATCCGGCTTGACCTGCCGATGGTGGCATCCAATGGAATCCTGATGGGCATTGTCCCGGAGCAGTTGGCGCAGGACCGGTCCCGGGAACTGTTCCCGGAACAGGCGCTGTGCTGTAGCTGGTGGGGGCAGATCCGTAATAATTAGGTGGCGCATATCCCCCTCCATAACCTGCAGGCGGCGCGCCCGGAGCGGAATAATATGATGTATAAGGAGTATAGCCGGAACCTGAAGGAGACGATGAATAGGATGAATTCGAAGAGTAAGAATAGTTTCCCGAATTACTCATGCACCATCCGCCACTGTCGTACATCCAGTGATATCCGTCCGGACAAACACCTGCTTTAGCTGCTTCAGGACCTTTACCATAAACCAATGGCTTGCCATCTTTGTCAACAGATGGGGCCGGGGATTGCGGAGCTCCATAATTATAGGGTCCTGCGTTATTATTTCCGCCCCCAAATCCTGGGAATGCGGGTGCTCCATTATAATAGGATGAAATAGGTATAGCTGCTCCGGTAGCGGGACAAGGAGTATTCGGGGCAAATGGCGGAGATGGCAGGAAGCAGGTTGTTGCAGAATCTCTGACGCCGATACTGTAAGATAGTGCTTCGATTCTTGCTAATTCTGATGGAAGCTGTCTTCCCGGGCTTGACCTACGGAATTCTGCGAGTCTTTGGAAATCTTCTTTGGTTGGTTTGAATTCCTGCTGAAGAGTAGCAACTGCCAATTGCAGATCTTTTCGATTGCCAAAATCTTCAAGTCTGACAACATCGGGCCGGATGGTTTGGGATATCTCGTCAATCCTTGTCAGTCTCATGTAGGGACGAATATCAGACGGTATATCTTCTCCCGGCGCAAAGGTTTTCTTAAATTCATCCAATTTTTTGGCAACTTCTTCGGTTTTTTCTACTTTCTCAGTGATTTCTTTCTTAAGATCTGTCAGATCGGCGACTTCATTTAATTTTTTAATCTCATTTAATCTAAAAACAGATCCGGGATCTTCAGGGGCCATCCAATTATCTAAAACAGCCAAGTCTCCCTGCGTAAGAGCACCTGTTGCAGCAAGTTCTCCGGTTACTA
>CAYVEO010000098.1:1918-4029 GCA_964449965.1 uncultured Planctomycetia bacterium | reverse complement strand
GATTGGAGCTGCTACCTCTTTGGGGGCTAAAATAGACACTTTTTGTAAAAGCAGATTGTGTTCTGCAACTTCTTCGGCCAGTTTTTCTCCGAGTTCTTTTTTGCCTTCTTTGTTTAGGGAAAGCCCCTTATCTAAATCGTTATAAACTGATTGCATGGTGCCTGTGTATTCGGCAAGCGAATCTTTGAAGCCTTTTTCATTATTCTTTTCGAGCAAATTATAGGCTTCGGCGAAACGTTCTCTTGCATGGGCAAGCTTTACCTCCTCACGAGCTTGAGCGCCAAAAGCTGTAACAATTTGTATGGTTTCAATCCCTTGTTTGAGAAAATAGAATGGACTGTCGGGCGTAGCAAATGCAGGCTTTGGCACTAAAAGGTCACCGGTTTCCCCGGTTGTTTCTTGCGGTTTTGCCTCGGGGACGCATTTGCCCTCTGACCAATTCCAGAACATATCTTTTTCTTTACATCCAGGTCTTGCATCATCAGGGAAAGGTTTTTTCGGATCAGGTGAGGGAACACATTTGTTTTGGCTAAATGAATAGTAGGAATTATTGGTGTCGCATCTATATTGTCTTTCGTCATAAATTGCTTTGCCTGTTGCATCCCAGACACATCCTTTGGGGGCTTTGTAGGTAGCTCCCGTAGGGCAGAATTTGGATAATTCACCTTCTTTTTCTTTGGTGGGAAAGGGTTCTGGATTGGGTATAGGCAAAATACTTCCACCGCCTGTAAATTTCTGACAGCTTGTGCCATCCCAAGACCAGGTATAGCCTATCGGACAGGAAGGAGCGCTGTCTTGAGCACCGGGAGATTCCAAATCCATAGGAACACACGTTTTGCTAACAAATGACCAGTATTGAGCGGGTTTATCGCATTTGTATTGTGAAAAATCATCAATTCTTTTTTCCGTATCTTCCCAAACACAGCCTTCAGATTGTTTTAAAAGCGCGCCTATCGGACAGGTGCCCAAGACCACATCGGATCGACTTGGCGGTTGAGAAAGGGAAGCGCCCGGAATTACGTCAGGACCGAATTGGCCGGCATTGATAGGTCTTTTCGGAGCTTTTGCCGCAATATCTTTATAGGCTTTAATTAATTCTTCCCGGCCGGCAAGATCTTCTATGCTGATTAAGGCAGGGTCAATAGTATTATAGAGAGTGTTTATCCTTTGCTGATAACTGTCTTTAACTTCTTTGAGGGTTGCTGTTTGCGCAAACTCTGCTTGTACAGCTCTAAGATTTTGCAATTCCTCAATTTTTCGAACTTCAACAAGCTGATTAAAATCAGAAGGCACAACCAAATTTTGAGCTTCATCAAGTTTTTTGGCATCCGCAGGCGGGAAGCTCCCAAGATCTACAAATTTGCGGATTTTTTCTCTGACTTCTTTTCTTGTTTGCGCATTCGTCAAGTCGCTTACCTCTTCCGAAAGAAGAATGCCTTGGGCTTTCAGATCTTGCAATCGATTTGCTAAATCTTGGGGAAGAGCAGGCCGTCCCAAAACATCGCTTGTTGAATCCATTGCATCTTCGGTAGCATTAAAAGCAGTGGAATAAATTTTTAAATCTTCGGGGGAAGTGGGCGGGGGAATAAATCCTTTTTCAAAAACTACACTATGTCTTGCCGATTCAGATTGCAAACTCTTTGCTAAATCCCTCTTATCTTCTTCAGATCCGCCAAAGTCTTTAATATTATTAGAAACGTTATTTATAACAGCATGATATCTACTGAGAGCTTCTTTGTAGAGTTTTTCTTTGCCGTCTTCTTGAGATAAGGCGCGTGCCTCGCTCAAACGCTCATTGGCATAATTCATTTGAAGTTCCAAACGATTTACAGGATTAAAAGTAGTAGCCAAAGCTACTTGTTCGCCAATATTTTTGAAGAAATATCCAAATGTTCCAGGCATTGGTCCTTTATATTCTGACAAATAAGCTCCAATTGAAGGCTCGGAGGGAACAGGGGATGGGGATGGCGATGGTGAGATGGATTCATCTGGGTTTGTTTCAGAAGGTGTGGGAGATGGGGTAGGAGGCGTACCGGAAAAGGTCGGATTCTGGACGACGTAATCCGGATAAAGTCTGGCTACTTCAGATTGTTGTTCCGGTTCAAAACGGC
>CAYVEO010000098.1:0-1908 GCA_964449965.1 uncultured Planctomycetia bacterium | reverse complement strand
GTCTATATCTTTTGCAAGCTCTTGAGCTCTGGCGTAATAAAGATACGGCCGTATTTCATTAGGTGGAGGTACATCTTTTCCTTGCTGATTCTGCCAGCTATTTATTTTATCTAGAGCTTCAGCCGAAGGGGGAGTGAGCGTTTGATACGTTCTCAGCTCGGCAAATTTAAGTACTTCTTGAGTTTGTCCGTAATTTTCAGGATATTTGGAAGCGACTGCTTCATTCAGCTTTATAGCTTCGGCTGGCGGGAATTGACCCGAAATAACAAGCTTGCCCAATTCGTTTCTAACATCGGCTCGATTTGGCAGAGCATAAAGCTTATTACTTTCTTCAGGAGTTATTAATCCTTTCTCTTTCAGTTTTTGAATGCTTGTTGATAGCTCTTCGGGTATAGCCGGTTGATCCTGTGCATCCGCTGCTGCATCCAGAGCTTTTTCTGTTGCTTTTGTAATCTTATTCCACAAAGAAGTTGTGTCCGGGGCAGAAGAAAGAGCCAGACTTTGAGCTAGGACAGCATGAGAAGCCGCAGTATCCTCAACTTTTGTCAGCAATTCTATGGAGCCCGGAGTTTTTTGAGAAGACAAATCCTCTAAATGTTGTGAAACAGTATCCATAGTATTTCTGTAGATAGAAGCAGCGCTGTTAGCGAGATCCTGCCTGCCCTGGTCGAGTAAAGTTTTAACCTCGGATAATCTTTCGGAAGCAAATGCCAAACGCTGCGCCTCTTTTTGTACGGGATTAAAAGTTAAAGCAAGCTGAATATTTTCAGTTAAAATTTCAAAATTATAAAGAGGGTTTCCGGGAAGAATACCTTGTGCTTTTGGAGTCACTGCGTCTTGAGGAATGTTGGGCACGGGCAGTTTCTCCAAAGAAGAAAAAGTTACTCCCAGCACCTGTTTCTTTATACTATTATAATATGAGCCCCAATCATAATAAGAACTAAGCGGCGATGCGGAAACGGAAGGTACGACCAGTATAAAGGATAAAACAAAAAAAAATACGCTTACAGCTAAGCGAAATAGAAAACTTCTGCTTTCTCGATTCATTTAGGTAGGTACTAAATATATAGAATATTATTTTTTCAATTTTGTCAAGCACCAATTTAATTCAGCAATTAAAGATACTTTTCGTCACTTCAGTTATGCTTCTTGGCGTAATTCTCCTGGCAGTGTAAGTTTGCCTTTTTTTATCTTGCCCCATTGACAGGCAAAAATGCCTATGGTAATATTGCAAATGGAATTAACCCCGCTGAGGTGGGGAAACTATTCGTTTATGATGAGAGTTTATCAAGAAGTAGAAGTAGCAAGCAACATTACAGTGCTTTTATTGTCTTCGTAAGAATAGTTTCTCTTCTTCATAACGCATAATTCCATTGACAATTAAAAGTTTTTTTGTGGGTTTGATCGAGTCAGACTCGACGGACAGTTTGAAACCGGGCCTGTAGCACAGCTGGCTAATGCGCTTCATTTGCAATGAAGAGATCACCGGTTCAAATCCGGTCAGGTCCACACCTTAGACTTTGGTCATTGGTCTCTGGTCGTTACTCCTAAAAAGCTAACGACTAAAGACTAGCGACTAATCGCTAATTTAGTAGTTGGTTCTTGGTCTTTTGTTGCGCAAGTTCTGCGCCAAAGACCAGAAACGAACGACTAAATTGGTCGTTAGCTCTTGGTCTTTGGTCGTTAGCATAATGCTAAAGACTAATGACTAATAGCTAAATTTGGCTCTTTGACAAGTGAGGAGAAGAATTCATGCAAGATTCTCATGCAAATGGGGATTGTGCATGAAATTAATTTTTAAAATCTACTCATAAAGCCGATAATGAATGCCTAGGAGATTTTTGCCGAGGAAAGACGCATACGGCGGCGATACTCGTCGGGGAGGTGCCATAAACCTTTGATCCGGCG
>CAYVEO010000097.1:0-6257 GCA_964449965.1 uncultured Planctomycetia bacterium | reverse complement strand
CAATCTGTATAATATAAAGACATGGGTAATATGTCCTTGTTTAAATCAAGGGTTATCATTATCATAGTTTTAGGGATATTCTTTAGCATTAGCGGTTATACCTTCTATTATGGGCAAGGTCTATCTTATCTCACTGACAAGCCGAAAACCTGTATGAATTGCCATGTGATGCGGGATGTCTTTGAGAGATGGAGCCATTCAAGCCACAAGGAAGTTGCTACTTGCAACGACTGCCATATCCCAAATAAATTTTTAAACAAATGGTTTATTAAGGCATTAAATGGCTGGAATCACAGCAAGGCATTTACGATAGGGAATTTCAATGAGCCGATTCGCATAAGTGGATTTAATGCAAAAGTGGTAGAACAAAATTGCATCATATGCCATTCCACGCTTACAAGTGATATACATAAGTCTGATAGTAAAGAGGGATTTACCTGTATCAGGTGCCATCCAAATACCGGACATGAGAAATAGCAAAAGAGAAAGGTAAGTATAATGGGAGAAGGACGTCATATCAGTTCAAAACAGATAATTATCTATTGGTGCATATTTGTGAGCACATTGATATTTACGTCTTTAGTAGTCGCATTACTTATAAATATTAATAAGCGTAAAGAAGAGACAAGACAATATCCACTACAAATAGTAGAGATAGACCCTGATGAACCTGATTCAGGTGTGTGGGGCAAAAATTTTCCACGGCAGTTTGAGTCACTATCTATGACTGAGAAGGATTCTGTCCGCACAAAGTATGGCGGCTCAGAACAATTTCAACGTCTTGATGAAAACCCAAACTTAAGGCGCCTCTTTGCAGGATATAGTTTTTCTATTGATTATAAAGAAGACCGCGGGCATGTTCACGCCCTGAAAGATGCTATTGATACCAAAAGGCTCTCAGGTAAAAAACCAGGGACATGCATGACCTGTAAAGGAAGCCGGGTCCCTAAGTTAATGAAAGAGGTAGGTGGACCTGCAGAATTCTACAAGACGACTTTTGATGAATTAATAAAAAAACTCCATGGTAAAAAGACTGGTATTGGCTGTGCTGACTGCCATGATAACAAGACGATGGAACTTAAGATTTCACGGCCTGCCTTTAGGGAGGCAATGGAGGCACGTGGTATTGATTTGAATAAAGCCACACGCCACGAGATGCGTTCATATGTATGTGGCCAGTGCCATGCTGAATATTATTTTAAAGGTGATGGAAACTATCTAGTATTTCCATGGAAGAAAGGATTAAATATAGACGATATAGAGGCTTATTACGATGAGCAGAATTTCAAGGACTGGGTTCATCCTGATTCAAAGGCCCCGCTTGTCAAGATGCAGCACCCTGATTTTGAACTCTGGTCAACCGGTGTCCATGCCCGTTCCAATGTATCTTGTGCAGACTGCCATATGCCATATAAACGGGAAGGCGGGATAAAGGTCTCAGACCACTGGGTAAAGAGCCCTTTAAAAAGCATCAATCAATCCTGCCAGACATGCCACCGTTGGTCAGAAGATGAAATTAAAGGATGGGTTGAGGGTATTCAGGACCGCACTGCAAAACTCATGAGAGAAGCAGAACTCGCTATACTTGATGCGGTTGATGCCATTAAGGAGGCTGAAACAAATGGCGCATCTGAAGAGGAGTTGAAAGAGGCAAGGATGCTTCATCGTCGTAGTCATATCCGTTGGGACTTTATCTCAGCGGAAAACAGTATGGGATTCCATAGCCCACAGGAATCAGCGAGGATCTTGGGTGAGGCTATAGATTTCGCCCGCCAGGCACAGATTGCAGCAATTAAAATATTCTCATCACCCCGGCCCTATGCTACTCGCATGGGTGCCCCGCTCCAGCATGGTGAGAGGGATAAATCTTAATACCTCACAGCATGTTACTCAACTATCAGAGGAATATTTATCCAAGAAGTCGGTAATTTTTTTGGATAACGGGGGGAATCCCTCAATAAAATTCTTAAGTCTTTCATAAAGGATTTCCAGGTATTCGTGTGCCAGGATATTTCTTAAATTGGCAAATCTTGAAAATTTCCTTGAATCCTCCTCATCAAGACCAACCAAAATACCGAAGTCACGAAGTGCCTCCTCATAAGTCTTGGGCATCATCTTCTTCTCAGATGCCAGAATAATCTTGGCTATATCTATAGAGGCATTGATGTTGTTCTCCGCCCATCTCTCAATATTTCTTCTCTTGGTTTTATCGGTTTTGTATTCATCAAAAGTTAATTTTTTAAATCCTTCTATCTCTTTCATCTCTTCATTTAAGAATTGCAGCCTTTCCAAAAGTCTGACTTTTTGCTCTGGTGTAAGTGATTGTGCCATCTTATAAATTTTGAAATAATCATTGGCAAACTCCAAAAAATCTTCTGCTTCCATACTCATTCTTAAATAAATGTCCCAGTATAATTTCTCATCTTTTATTACTAAAGAAATCCCTCTCTTTATCACATCGGAGATCAGAGAGGCTGGAGCATTATTCAGACAAACCAAGTCAATCTCTTTCTTGACAATACCGGAAACATCAGACCAGATTTCATCTTCTTTTCCGATTCCTTCCATTCCGTGTATAAAGTAGACAGCGAGATCAAAATCAGATTCTAATACCTCATGTCCACTGGCATAAGAACCGAAAACAAATGCCATTACTACATCATCTCTTCTGGCAAAATAATCTTTTAATAATCCGATCTTTCCCTGTATTTGCTCCATTGAAACTAAATTATAAAATATCATTGGGTATAAGTCAAGACTTTTCTTTTAAGAATCTCTATTGATACATCTTTGGGTAATGCTAACCCAGTAGAGAGCATAATAGCCTTCATAATACCTGATGGAACAGGACAATCACTACAATGAAGGTGAAGAGCACTTTTTTGGTAAATTTTTGTGTCAATGAAGGTATGTCCTCCTCTTCCTTTACCGAAACTATGGCATTCCATTTCCTTAAAGGAATCTATGGACTCATCGGCAAGTTCTTTGGATAATTCCTTTATGTCCGGACAGCCACTTTTTATATCCAGTTTCACGAACTGGCCATCCTCACTTTCAGCATCAACAATGGTTGTAAATCCACAAATACCTGCATCAATTTTTACTTTTGACATAGTTTCTCTTATATGTGTCCCTGATTATGATTAATCCAAAGGTGGCACAAATATTGACTTTAGCAGCAATCTCTCATCCCCTATGTTCTCAACGGAGTGTGGAATCTCTGCCTTCCCTATCACCACCATTCCATGACCTCCCTTCCATTCTTCTTCTCCCACTTTAATCATAGCCTTTCCTTTGACTACATGAAATATCTCATCTGAAGTGGCATGAGAATGAGAAGGAATTTTTTGCCCTTTCTCAAAGCAGATGGCCTTTATTTCATATTTTTCGCCCTTATAAACAGAAACTTTTTTAACTTCCTCTGATGAAAACTCTGCTACCGAGCCTAATCTCTTCAACTTCATATTACATCCCTCCTCATGTTAAACTTACCCCCCGCCGCTGTCTGCCGAAATTTCTTTACTCAACTTCAAGCATCATTGGCATTCCTTCCTTAAGTTCTCTGGTGTTGTTATGATTTGTCGTACATTTTACAAAATTATTACTGCCGTACCTCCCATACTCATCCACAGACCACATAGCAGCCAGAATAAATTTCTTTTTTACTGTCAGAAATTATCTTGTATCCCTCTACCCATTCTTTTACCTGTCCACATTCAAGGATATCCTTCTCTTTGGTTATATCTAAAAGTTTCTTTACATCAGTTAAGGGGTCTTTAATAATCGGCTCTATCCATGGAGAAGAATTTTCCCGATACAATATTTCTCCCCCAAATATAGAGGCAAAAATAGTAGAGCCCATATTGATGAATCCTGTTACAGGCAGACCCAGATACTCGGCAGTTTTTATACTGCATTTCTTTCGGATGGATTGTTGATAATGAATATCTGTATAATATTTGAAGTTATTCTTAACACCCATTTCACCTTTAATCCAGTCTTCAACTAAAACAAGAGTAAAAGGCACTCTGGGTTTATTAACAGAAAATGGCTTATAGCATTTTGTGTTGGTTTCCCAGAATTGCATTTTTTCCTCTAAGGTGAAATATTCTTTTAATGTTTCATCTATTTCCATTATACAAATCTTATAATACTATCATCGTTTGTTGGAACAACCTTTTTGCCAGGAGGGACAATAAGAAATTCATCTTCGTCCCAATTCCCACCTAAGAGTCTGGCAAAGAGTGCCTTACTTTCAAGTAATTTGACCACGCTCCAATTAAACTGTTTAACATATTCACATATTTCTTTATCTTTCTCATTTTTAAGATTTAAAGGAATTTTGGGGAATAAGTATGCTGCTCTTTTATGATGCCTTGTCCAATTATATTCCATCTCCATTAGATATGCGGCATTTTCCTCACCGTATCTTTTAATATATTCAGATATATCTTGCCCAAGCCCTGTATTTTTGGGGACAGCATCCACCCTTTCCGCCCCGGATCTTTCTACTTGTCCAAAATGGTAAAATATCGTCCCCGGCTCTTCCTCAATGAATTCTTTGAATTTCTCTTTGGAGCCAAGCAGAAAGGTATTACAGTCATGTGCCTTAGGTATAATAAGGGGTGTGGTTCTGGCGCATATATTTGTAATAGCATTCCCGCACAGACCCATTCCTATTATTATATAATCGTATCTTTCATTAGAACAAGCCGGACACCTAATCCCATCATAAGAATTCACACTATCCCACATCTTGAGTGATGTAAAATCAATCTCAACCTGCAATGCCTTGTTCATCTCCTTTGGCTCATCATGGCAGTTGCGGTTAAAAAATTTGAAATCAATGATGTGCTGTGAAAAGGCAGCAGCAAAATACATCTCTCTTGAAAGTGCCTCACATGTTATAACCTTTAAACGCATTTTTATCCTCTACTTGCCTCTATTATCTATTCCATAACTTCATTGGACGACATGTTACACACAAGTTTTGTAATCTATTAAAACGATTTTTCACTCTTTCTTCTAATTCCACTGTAAAACTACTGCCAAGTGCAGATATGCACCCTTGTACGGACCTTTTGACCAACAGGACCTCTGGCAGATAGATTTCATGGCGTTGATATTTTTCTTCTATCTTTTCCAATCCCACTTCAATGGCTGATATTATTCCTTCGGCATTTAGCCCTTCCTTTAGAGCATGAGTTACCAATCTTGCCGTCTCTATCTTACCAGTAACTACCGCTTTAGTTATCTCTGTCAAGTCAGTCATGGTATTATTTCTCCATCTTATATTACTGGCTTACCTTAATACTTACATCCTTTGGCAGTGCTAATCCTGCTGCCACTTCTACTGCCTTTATAATACCTGACGGAACAGGGCAGGCAGCACAGTGTAAATATTTGGGCCACAGGCTCAATATCTTTCCTTTCTTCGTATCAGGTTCTATTTCCTGGAATGCATCCACCTCTTTTATTTCATCTATAAACTTTGGAAAATTTGGACAATCGGTCTTTATATTTAGTTGGACATGCTGCATATCCTCACATACAGCATCTATCTCCACCTTGAATCCACAGGCACCCGCATCTACTTCAACTTTCGCCATCTTTTATCTCACCTACTCTCGTAATGTATTATTCTATCTTAATCGCCTCTACGGGACAGCTTTCGGCTGCCTCTCTTGCAGATGCTTCTAATTCCGGAGGCACAGGATTAACCTTTGCTACAGAAACCATACCCTTCATCTCAAATACCTCGGGGCATGTGCCAACACACAATTCACACCCTGTGCAAATATCAGGGTCAACATAAACCTTCATGAGATTACTCCTTCCTTGTACTATTAAATTAAAAATATCTCTTGAGCAGTCCTTCCAATGCCCTGGCATGCCTGCCCTCATCCCATGCGATTGACTTCATAGCAGCGGCTATCTCAGGATAACCCTCACGCTCTGCCTGTTTGGACATGGCAAGATATAACCCCACCTCAGACGTCTCTCCTTTGAAATTCTGCTCAACCGCATCTTCAACCGCTGTCCCTTTTGCGCAACCTATCTTGTCCTCATTTATCAATTCTGCCTTTGCCATTTTTACTCCCCCTTTCGCAAATTAAGCCGACCAAGGTCGGCAACTACAAGATTATTGAAATTCCTGAACATTAAATCAGCCCTCACCTCCTTCCACTGCCGCGGCACTTCTGGCATAAACCGTAAAATTCCATGCGGTGCGATTTCACCTCATAATGGCTAGCCCT
>CAYVEO010000096.1:0-6386 GCA_964449965.1 uncultured Planctomycetia bacterium | reverse complement strand
CTGCAAAATGCCTTACCCTTAGAGCGTTTTATCTGGTGGATGGGTATTGAAACATCTTCTCCTCCTGGCAGTGTTATTTCTACCGCATCCTTTATCTCACCCCCAGATAAAGCAAATGCGGCTCCCTTAGCGGCAGCCGCAGCACACGTGCCAGTAGTATAACCTGTTCTTAAATTTACCATTTCAATCCAAATAATATTCCAAAATATATTAACATAATAACGAGGCCGAGAGGCACTCCAAGTTTAGCCCAATCACGGCTTGTAATCTTTAATTTTCCTGCTGCAATGATGTTCGGTATATTTCCTGGAATCAGCATACCGCCTGCTATCAAAAGACCCATTAAGATTGCCTTTATGTGCTCTATGTCCATTCTGGGCGTAAGTTCAGCCGCAGTAATAGTGGCATTGTCTAAGACTGCTGAAACCATGTTTATCCAGTACAAAACATGGGCAGGCAGTTTAACCACATAGACGTCAATCACGGGACGGAAACCCGCACCTAACAGGATAAGTGCCATAACGAAAACGTACACTTTCCCCGCCCGGAAGAAAACCCCGGGAAGTGATTCTGCCCTGTCTTCCCGCAGACCGTTTTCTTCTCGCACCGCCTTACCATGAAGAAATGCTGCACCTCCTGCAAGCACTAAAACTGCCGGGATAATGTATGCGCCTAAATGCCTCATTAAAAAGAAGAAATCTGCATTGTGCGGTTCTCCTCTCAGTTTTCCAATTGCAATTGTGGAAAGCGGCTCTCCCACAGGTGTAAGGGCAGCCCCGAGACCTATGGCAAAGCAGGCGATAATGACAAAACGCACCTCTGTATTCTTATCCACCCGCATGGCATCTACAATCTCAACGAGCACGAGCGAGGCAATAATCGCAGTAATGATGCTTGAAGCAATGCCCAGAAATACGACCACTATAAAAAAGAAGAGTGGCAGTCCAATCTTATTTATGACGTCATTGACATGGGAATGGAGCCTCTTACGCAGATAATAGAAAGTAAGCCCAAATGTAAGCACAAACAAAGTAATCATAATAGGCTCAACAAACGCTTCGTGAATGAGTTTAGGTCTCCATAGTCCTGATACAGTTACAGCCGCTACCCCCATTAAGAATAGAAAGACCTCTAAGTTCTCTTCTACTTTCTTATTTGTAAATGGAAGGATAAAAACTACCCCTATAATTCCCACGAGACCCCATAATGTCATGGGTGATAATGTTAGGACATACGTATGTTCCATAATCATCCTTTTGATTGACAGGCGAGACGCCTGTCCTACTGTTTTATATACGCCTGTTCTACTATTCTACGGGAATAATTATCTTCTGGCCCGGTTTTAACTTATTAGGGTTTTTAATTCTATCTTTATTCATTTTATACAGATATTCCCAGCGATTTCCGTTACCAAGTTCTTTCTTAGATATCTTCCAGAGGGTATCACCCTTTTTAATGATATATTCCTTTGTTCCTACTTTGATATCACTTTCTATCTCCTTCTCTTCTTCTATTAGAAACTTTCCTTCGTCTATCTTTTTTGCTTCAGAAATTTCCGGTTCGCCTGGATATGGAAGCATTATCTCCTCCACCTCGGCAATAATAAACTGGGCGTTTCTGTCTTTTTGCATACCCACAAGGTCAGTTATGGGCGCTACCGCATCTAATTTACCGCGGCTGATTATACGGATACGCTCCTCAGGGACATCATTATCAAGCATAAATTTCTTGACAGATTCTGCACGCCGTCTGCCTAACTTTTCGTTATACGCCTCTGAACCTCTGACATCGCAGTTACCTGTTATGAGAATACTTGCCTCATGATTTCTTTTCAAGGTGCTGACAGCACCTGTCAGGAGTTTTATAGCATCATCCCGCAAGCCGGCTTTATCATAGTCAAAATAAATTTTTACGTTCTTGATCATCTTTTTTATAAGCAGGGACGGTCTTAATTCCTGGGGTTTAGGCGGAGGGAGTTCCTCTTCTTTATAATCAAAGATTATTTTATATACATAGATATAACCCCTGTTCCCCCATGGCATGATTTGACCAGGTTCTGTTGGCCACCACCAATAACCTCCACGCTCAGGGTCCTGGACAGGAGCAGGCTTGGCATCTGTTGGCCACCACTCAAAACGTTTCTGAAGTTCTTCAATCTGCTGCTTTTTCCTTTCTTCACGGGTCAGATTATCATCGGAATATAAATATTGAAATGAAGAAAATAATGCCGATAAAACCATAAAATAACTCAATAGTCTTTTCATTCCCATATTTACCTCATTTTTTATCATCATTTTTCTTATCACTTATTACCCGCAAAAAGAATGATTCCAGTGATTCTCTCGGATGGTCAAACCCCAATACCCGTGCACCGCTTTCCTCAACTATCTTTTCTATTTTTTTCTTCGCATCATCTGATAACTCCTCAGTAGTAATTTGGACTTCATCCTTTATACTCAAAAGTTCCTGTATCTCGCCGAGTTTCACCATCCTGCCGTTATAGAGTATCCCCACCCTGTCACATGACTTTTCCACCTCAGATAACAGGTGGCTGGATAATAGTATAGTCTTGCCCTTATCCTTCAGTCTGTAAAAGAGGGACTTCATTTCTATTGAACCGAGAGGGTCTAATCCTATCGTGGGTTCGTCTAAGAAGAGCAACTCAGGGTCATTGAGCATACTGACTGCAATCCCTATCCTCTGAAGCATACCCTTTGAAAAATTCCTGATAATCCTGTTCCTGTAGGGTAACAATCCAACCAGTTCCAATAATTCATCTATTTTATTCCGCCTCTGCCTCTTATTAATAGAAAATAACTGCCCATAAAAATCCAATAATTCAACCGGGTTTAAAAATTCGTAAAAATAAGGTCCTTCGGGCATGTAGCCGACTTTACCCTTTACATGAATATCCTTTACAGGTTTCCCTAATACAAACGCCTCCCCCCTGGTTGGTGATATTATCCCTAAAAGGAGTTTTAAGGTGGTTGTCTTGCCAGAGCCATTTGGACCCAGCAAGCCGAATATCTCACCTTTCCGGATTTCAAGGTCAAGCCCATCAAGAGCGATGACCTTTTTCCTGCTAAATCTCTTCCTGTATTCCTTGGTAAGCCCTTTTGTATAGACTACTGTTTCCATGTTACTCCTTATAATTATGAGATTATACCATTAGTAAGTAACATTGTCAAATAATTTCCCCTTGCTTACCTTCAATATTTAATGTATAATTACTCCATGAAACTTTCTGTTATAGTGCCTGTATATAATGAGGAAAAGACGGTCAGGGAAATACTTGACAAGATACTAAGCGTGAGTGTTGATAAAGAGATTATTATAGTTGACGATGGGTCAACAGATAAGACAAGGGAGAGATTGATTGACTACTCAGATAAGATTGGTAAGGCAGGACAGATAAGGATTGTTACCCACAAGAAAAATCTGGGTAAAGGCAGGGCAGTGAGGACAGCCATTGAATTCATTCAAGGGGATTTGGCAATAATTCAGGACGCTGACCTGGAATATGAACCAGTAGAGTACATAAGACTAATAGATGCAATTAAAGATGAGAATGCTGACGTAGTATATGGGTCGCGTTTTTTAGGCAAGAAGCATGTCACTTCAAGGTTACATAGGTTTGCAAACTGGGTCTTGACATTTCTTACGAATCTACTCTATGGTTCAAACCTCACTGATATGCCAACGTGTTATAAGTTGTTTAAGGCAGACACTCTTAAAAATCTGAATCTAAAATCCAATGGGTTCACAATAGACGCAGAGATAACTGTAAAACTTTTAAAGAAAGGAATAAATATCCCTGAGGTCCCCATATCCTACAGGGGCCGTTCATATCACGAAGGAAAAAAGATTACGTGGAAAGACGGCTTTACCATAATGGCAACGCTTATAAAATATAGATTTTTGCCTTGACATAGTCCATAAGGTATTGATATAATTTAAATACAATGAAAAATTTTCTTATTAAACCCAGAATTGTTCCTCCGCTTGACAAAGACTTTATGCCTGCTGTTCTGGCAAACCATGCATTTCTTGATGCTGTCCGCAGTTCAGGGAAACCTGCCCCCCTTATGATTGGACTCGAAAGAAGCGATGGTTCTCTCTCTGTGTTTAGTACTCAGGTTTTTCAAAAAGGCTCAAGTCTTGCTAAAGATAATTTCTACTATGCCGAGCGTCTGATAAAGTTTCTCTTATGGCAAAGGGGAGGATATAAGGTTATCATTGGTGGACCACCTGATTTGGGGGAATACATAAAAGGGGTATATTCTGCCAATGGAGAGCGTGCTTTTGATGCAAACCTGATGGAGCAGGCATATGAAAGAAAATTCACTGTAGAAGTCACCCGCCCTGAAGATATCCCGCCTCCTCGTGAGAAAGGAACGCCTCTCGGCCGTCATCTTAATGGTTGCCGCATCGGATTTGATGCAGGGGCGAGTGACCGAAAGGTTGCCGCTGTCCTTGACGGAAAAGACGTCTTTAGCGAAGAGGTAGTATGGGACCCAAAGAACCAGAGTGACCCGCAGTATCATTATAACCATATTCAGGATGCATTGCGCAGTGCTGCAAGACACATGCCGCGCGTTGATGCCATCGGGATAAGTTCGGCAGGAATCTATATCAATAACAGGATAATGGTTGCCTCCCTATTCAGAGGGGTCCCTCGTGAGGTCTTTGAGAAGAAGGTAAAAAACTTATTTCTTGCTCTCAAGAAGGAATGGGGAAATATCCCCCTTGAGGTAATAAACGACGGGGAAGTCACTGCCCTCGCAGGTTCTATGTCTTTAGATGTCAACCGGGTGCTTGGTATTGCATTAGGGTCAAGTCAGGCTGGAGGATACGTCAATAAAGACGGCAATATAACCGGCTGGCTGAATGAACTGGCGTTTGTCCCTGTTGATTTCAACCCGGATGCGCCGATTGATGAATGGTCTGGAGACAGAGGATGCGGAGTCCAGTACTTCTCTCAAGTCGCAGCCATAAGACTCGCAGCCTCAGCTGGTATTCATCTTGATAACTCTCAAACCCCTGCTGAAAAACTCAAATCTATCCAGACACTGCTTGCTAATGGGGATAAGAAAACAAGGGAAGTTTTTGAAACGCTCGGTTGTTATATGGGATACGCTGTAGCTCATTATGCTGATTTTTATGACCTTCAACATGTGCTTATATTAGGACGAGTAACATCTGGAGAAGGAGGGAATATTATCATTAAAAAGGCTGTGGAAGTTTTAGAGAAAGAATTCCCTGCCCTTTCCTCACGAGTCTCCCTTCATCTCCCTGATGAATCTAACCGCCGTGTAGGCCAGGCCATTGCCGCCGCAAGTCTGCCGATGGTATAAAAATGTCAAGAGAAATTTATACAATGGTATAAAAATATCCTATCTTTACCTTTCCAATATATCTTGTCTGGTGATTGATTTGCCGTTACAGACTGTGCGGACCATGGGCCAGCCAGGGGTCGTAGTTATTATTTCTGTCTTATCCTCTAATGCGATAACCGTGTCTTCGCTCTTTGTGCCTGTTACGGAATTTGCATGTCAGTTTATATATAGGATTGGCAAACAGTGTCCCAGAAAAGTAACTCGTATTAGATTTCTCTTAAAATCCTTTGATAGGTATCTTCTTTAAGATAGAAACCTTTACCCCTGAGTTTATTTATAACAGTCCTGAAATTTTTAATGATACCAATTTCCTTAGCTATGATAAGAATGCCTACTGTACCTTTCGCTATCAATTCAGATGATTCCGCGATACTTCTTGCAGTCTTGTCATCCAAAAGAATTAGGTCAGCTTTGACCTCTTTGGCTAAAACAATAGACTCGGCTTCGCCTTTCTTCAACTCAGATAGAAGAACTTGAACCGCTAAGTGGTCGCTCACCTTAATTTTTTCAATCCACTTGCCTAAAGCTCTTTCTATCTCTTTCTCGCCAGGTCTATCTTTTCCTTCCTCTACCACTTCCGTATAAACTCCATCTGGTATTATTATTTTCTTAAAGATATATTTTAAGATATGGAATTTACCAATCTTTGCTAAGCTGATTAGCGGCCCAGAATCAGAAACAACAATCATTTCCTGGTCATCTTTTTAAGTTTTTGAGCTAAAACCTTAGAGGTTTTTATTTCTTCCTCTAATTCTTCTGGAGAATAATCTACTAATGGAATTTTGTACTCCCGGGTTAAATCCATAAAATCAGAAAGAGACATCCCAGCCAATTCAGATGCTTTGCCAAAAGACAGTCTTTTATCCCTAAAAAGTTCAAGAGCTGTAGCTTTCTTCACATCTTTCTCTATCCCTTCCACGGACTTACCCCAATGCAGAAAAACGTGTTTTGGAAATTGTAATTTTATAGTTACCGTTTGCACTTTTTACC
>CAYVEO010000095.1:0-6471 GCA_964449965.1 uncultured Planctomycetia bacterium | reverse complement strand
TCTTTTATGCGAAATCCATAAAATTTAGAAAGGATGATAACATCGGCATCAGGGAAATCAGAAGGGTATATATCACTTGCATAAAAACTGAATACCTTCTTATTTATTACCTGAAAACCCGAAGTCGGGTCTGTAATCTTTTGCCTTGTGGCAATAGAAGTTATGGCGGAGAACAATAGGATTCCTGTCCGTCTCAATATACCCATCTTATACCCGCCAGATTCACCCAGAAACCGCGAGCCGAGTGCAATGTCTGCTTCATCATCCATGACCCTGTCAAGCAGACTCTTTATATATGCAGGGTCATGCTGACCATCTCCATCCATCTGGACGACAAAATCGTACCCGTTCCTCAATGCATACTTATACCCTGTCTGAAGCGCATCACCATACCCTAAGTTAAAAGGCAGGGTTATGACCTTCACATTGGAGACTCGTGCAGCATCCCGTGTCCTGTCTGATGAGCCATCATCAACGATAAGTATATCCGCTGTAGAAAAGTATTTTCTTATCTCTTCTACAAGAGATGGTATATTTTCGCCCTCATTATATGCAGGGATTATGATAAGAAATTTAGAGCCATCAGTCATTATAATATCTTCCTGGCATAGTTCAATCTCTGGAAGACGCCTATATCTAAGAACTCATTTTCTATCGGGAATCCGTAAAGTTCCCTTTTCTGTATAAGTTTATTATAAATCTCATTCTCAAATGAGACGCTTGCATTTTCCGGGATTAAATTTAAAACCTCTTTCCTGAAAATGCCTGCTCCTGCATCAACTTCTTTTAGCCCTTCAGGATTTGTATTGTCGTATCTTATGACCCTTTTATCCTCGCCTAATAGTATATTAGGCACTGTTTTCCTATCTTTATTGGCATGGACACAGATAAGTCCTTTGCAATCTAAATCTCTGAATTTATCTTTAAGAGACTTGCAATCAAAATCCAGATACGTATCGCCATTAACTAACAAAAATTCAGGCAATAACAACCTCTCTGCCTTTTTCAATGCCCCTCCTGTACCGAGCGGAGGGTCTTCATAAGAATAGGTTATATCCAACCCGAATTTTTTACCATCGCCGAAATATTTCTCAATCTGCTCGCCAAGGTAGCTGACTAAGAGCACTATATTTGAAATGCCTTTTTTATGCATAAGTTCAAGCACATATTGTAAAAAGGGCCTGCCACTTATGTCAATCATAACCTTAGGGATTTCATAGGTAAGAGGTCTGAGGCGCATCCCTTTCCCACCAGCCAATATAACAACCTGGATTATATCATCAGAATTTTTCATTTCAAAGCCTTTTTTTCAAGTATAATAATTCTTTTAGTTTCTTCCAAGCCATCTTCGGGACATCACGGCGCATGGGATGATGTCCAACCTTTTGAATATTCCTCCAGAACCTGAGATAAATGAACCTTCTATATAAGGACAACAGCTGCTTTTTTGATAAAACTTCCGAAAGAATAATGATTTTTTTGTTTGATACCTGACTGGTGTTTATATTGAGACGAGACCAATCAAATACCGGCTCAGAAACAATGCCGCGCGATTTTGCATATTCCCATACAGGTGTTCCTGGATAGGGCGTAAGCAGATAAATATCAAATAAATCCAGATTGTTATTTTTTATAAAGTTGTATGTATCCATAATCTGTTCTTTTGTCTCTCCGGGAGAGCCGATGACAAATGAGCCGTTCACAGCAATGCCATTTTTCTTGAGAATGTCTATTGCGCGTTTATTATGTTCTACGCTTGCGGTCTTGCCTTTTAAATACTTCAAAATCTCATCGCTGCCTGATTCAAAACCAATGCCAACGCTAACTACGCCTATCCGTGCAAGTATCTGCGCCAATTCGTCATCAACCATATTTGCCCTGCATGAACAGGTAAAATCAACTTTCCCTATTAATGAGCGTTTTTCAAGCAAGGATACAATATCTCTCATCCGCTGGCGATGCAAAATAAAAAGGTCATCAAAAAAACTGATCATTTTGATCTTATAATCCCGAACTAATACTTCTATTTCATTTACTACGTATTCAGCAGAAAAAAAACGCACTTTATTCCAGAACCGCGATGATGCACAAAATGAGCACAGATAGGGACATCCTCTTGAAGTGAACATGTATGAGTGCGATTCAATCGACAGCAAATCACGCGCCGGCAGTGGAATATTATCAAGGCAAGACTCGAATGCCCGGGGGTTGGTTCTTATAAGTTTCCCGTCCTTCCAATATGCTATGCCGGGTATTGAGTTTAACGTATTCGGATTAAGTGAATTGTTTAAGAATGCCTTCATAATATCAACAAATGTCCATTCACTTTCTCCCAGACAGGCAGCGGAAGCAGATTCCGGCAAGGATTCCGGAATACAAGTAAGATGTATTCCTCCCATAACGACCGGAACACCCTGGGAACTGCAATAATCTGCGTACTGCCGTGCAATATTAAAATTCTGTGAAACTGAAGTAATACCCGCTAAATCGGGTTTAAATTCCTTTATTACCTGCTGAATATTCCTGTCAATAATCTTAAATTCAACCGGTGCATCGGAAAGATTTTTTCTAACCGATGCTGCCAGGTATCCCAGCCCGAGATTGGGATACCGCGTCTCAACTTCAGCATAGGTATTAATCGCATTAATCAGTAACACTCGCGTTGCATGTGCCATGGTTTATCAGTACCGTTCTTCAATATTAGATTTTGATGCCGCACTATATACACCGGCAAGAACCCGTGCAATATAGTGCGGCCATAAGCGCCCAAATAATTTTTGTTCTTCATCCTTCCTGACGTTATTTCTAATCACTAATGATGTTTGAGAATCTTTATGGATTCTATGTGCAACCATATCCTGATTAAGATATACAAAACTGCCTGGTTGTGCTGATAACCTGAGCCATGCATCCCAGTCTAAGTTAAATGCATACTCATGTGAAAATTGAAAACTGCCAATTTTAGCTTTATGATACATCACACTTGGGCAGCAAATCGGATTCCCAAAACTGACAATGAGTTTCTTAAAAAAACGTGAATGCACATGTTTCTTAAATACAAACAGCGAAAGAAGCATTTTTTTAATAAGTATATTAATACCGGTTTTTCTCACACGGGCATCCTGTAAAAGTTCATGATAATCAGTGAATACTATTAATGGGTTATATCTTCTATTTTTTGCAAATAAAAGACATGCCCGGGTATAGTCAGGGTCGTATATATCATCCTGATGGGCAAGTGTCACATAAGGCGTTGAACAACTGTTATAGGCAAATGACCAATCAGAGGCAATGGTTTTATGCCCGGTATTAACCATTAAAGGAAGGGCATGTTTTTTTGATAGTTGCTCTAAAAACGCTGACGGCGTTGACGTGGTAATAATAATATTGCTTTTCATAGACTGCTTCTTTAAAGATATAATGCAATCCTCAATATACGGAGATTCTTTATATGCCAGAACCGCAAATGTATGCTCTATCGTATTAACCATTGTCTTTATCAAAAATGACCATTAATTCATGATGCACAAAAAAATTTCCTATCAATGCCCTGTTAAACGGGAAATACCGTTTTGCTGAAATAACATAGTTAGTTTTACTTTCCGTCAATGCTTTTTTAAACGACTGAAAATCAACAAATGTCTCGTGCGTGCGGTCAGACATAAACCCTTTTTTTCCAGGAACAACAATGATAATACGCTTAATATCTAATCGTGCACAGGAAGTAAATATTATTGACAGAATTTTTTCTGCATCAGCACAGTGCTCAAGCACATGGACCATGGTAAATACGTTAAACTCACCCTTTTTAATGTCTTTGAATTGATAACAGTCAATCTCCGGTTCATACGGCTGAACATTTAATCCAATGCCCCTGCAATAGGCAACGGTCGCTTCATTGATTTCAAAACCGATTGAATCCGGGGGAAGTATTTTCAAAAATTCCCCAACCCCGCACCCGAAATCTATTGTCTTTCCATTGATATATGGCATAATATTCCGCAAGTAAATTTTCCTGACCCATTTACGTATTTTCCCTCTCCGTATTTGGTAATTAGTGTAATCCTTATCAAAAACATGTGCGGGGTTTTTCATGGCGGCGAAAACGTATAGGCAAGAAATTTTTTTATATCACCGGCTAATAATCCGGGTTCCTTGATATACGCTTTACTCCTGGATAGTGCTGCCTTAAAAATTTTCTTAAGCCCTACATTGTGTCTATGGAAAATTTTTTTAGCCCGCTTTTCGATTTCAGCGAAGGTGTCCGGTGCAATAGTATCTGTCTGGATATGAGGGTTTACTTTATAATAATTATTTGGCGAGGTCGTGTAAAAATCCTTCAATCTCATATCTTTTTTGACGAGTTTTCTTCTGATGCCATCCTCAAACATAACAGTCCCCGGGAATGGCTCATACACACCGAGCAGCGCAGTATCAGGATTCAGTTCATGCATAAACTGCACCGTCTGCTTGATATCCTCAATAGTTTCTCCTGGCACGCCAATCAGGAAATATCCTGTCCAATGAATGCCTGATTTGCGCAGCATGGGGGCTATTTTCCTGATAAGTGGGATAGAAATCTTTTTATTCATGGCGCCAAGAATCTTTTCAGAGCCAGACTCTATCCCTATTTTAATAAAATTGCAGCCGGCTTTTTTCATAAGATTAAGTAATGCCTCATCAATTAAATCAACCCGTGTATTACATTCCCAATTAATCTGCAGTTTCTTATGGAGAATCTTATGGCACAACTCTTCAACTCTTTTTCTGTTAACCGTAAATGAGTCATCCTTAAAGGTAAATTGCGTTGTCCTGTATTTTTCATGGACAATCATTATCTCTTCTAACACATTATCCGGACTTCTATAACTCACATGTTTACCTGAGGCACAATAGGTGCAGTTATAGGGACAGCCTCTGCTCGTCATAATCATCCCCATATCTTCAGGGCTATACTTTTTCTCATTCATTAACAATCCCCTGTCAGGGATAGGAATAGTGTCTATATCGCGCACCGGCGCCCTTTCCTTGTTATGGCGTATTCCTGACGGCTCTCTCATAGAGAGACCATCTATTGCAGTAAGATGAGGCGAGCCTGTTTCAAGACATTGGACTAATTCCTGCAGTGTTAGTTCACCTTCCCCTCTTACCACATAATCAACGTGAAGGGAAATCTGTAGAATTTCTTCAGGTTTTACCGCTGCATGCGGTCCCCCAAAAATAACAGGGCATGAAGGGAAAAGTTCCTTGGTAATTTGTGCAACATAGAATGCTGATGCAGCAAACGTAGTGAAAACCGAAATGCCAACAATCTCAGGTTTAAAATCGGCAATGGTTTGCCGTACCTCACGCCATACGTGGTGCTCCTTATCAGCAAATGACTTAAGATATGAAGGATATTTTTCCGGCAGCCGTGCATAATCAATATTTTTAGGATTCTCATAAAAATCAGCATCATATATCTTTACCTGATGCTGATTATGAGCCAGTACCGTCCCAAGAACCGTTATCCCATAAGGAAAATAACGATTATAAAATCCAATGATGCGATAAAAAGGCGGGGAAATGAGCAATATCCTCATTGCTATTTATCCACGTTGTCATACGAATAGATATGGTAATAGGTAATAAGATAGGACAAATTCAATCCGTTCCTTATACCTCTATATAAATATACTGCGAGTCTTGTGAAATATCTGATTTTTAACCGCTTTATCATGCGGATGAGCCTCCTGCCGAATGTCCAGAAATATGCCTTCTTTTGATAATATTCAACCTGCCCCGGGGTCAATTTTTTGGATGCGACTACAGCCCCAAATGTGATATTGTCAGCAGACTCCCACCGTTTCTTGTCTATCCACCCGCCATGCATGACAAGCTGCTTGAACCCGTCTTCAGTAAAAGGCTTATATATGAAAAAGGCAGAACGTGCTGCGTCAAGTTCTCTTGCCAGTGCAATCGTCCTGTTCAGGGTCTCAGGGGTCTCTGCCGGACCGCCAAGCATGTAGAAGGCTGTGAAATCTATTCCATAAGATTTGCATATCTTGAATATATGTCTTATCGCATCATCTGATATGTTCTTCTTGTATATCTCATTCCTGATGTAAGGGTCCCCTGCCTCTATACCAACCCTGAGCAATGCACACCCTGATTCACCTAACATCTTAGCCTTCTTCTCATTTATATGGTCTATCCTGGAAAATGCACTGAATTTAAACTTATCTGCGAGCCCCTGCCTTTTATATTCATCGCAGAATTCCTCAAGCCATTTTTCATTCATTGTAAATACCTGGTCAAATAACTGGGCAAGTCTCAATCCCTTGCTCTTATATTTTCTGTATTGAACGGCTATCTCCCTCGCATATCTCCTGGGATCCATCTCCCTGTAATAGCGCCCCCTGACCGAATCTGAAATGCCTGCGGCATCGCAATAGGTGCAGCGATAAGGGCAGCCTCGTGTTCCTATCATAT
>CAYVEO010000094.1:0-7002 GCA_964449965.1 uncultured Planctomycetia bacterium | reverse complement strand
GTTCGGCTAATCTTTGCATAACATATTGTGTCTTTACCTTTGCCTTTGATTCCAAGTATCTACCTAATAGTATAAAGGTAATAATCATGCTTGCAGTCTCATAGTATACATTGAGTCTCAGTAATATTGGTGCCGGCATAAGGGTAACAGCAAGGCTATAGAAATACGCTGCCGATGTCCCGATAACGATTAAGGTATTCATGTCTGCAAAACGGTTCTTAAGTGCTATCCATGCACCTTTATAGAATTGGCTGCCGCACCAGAATTGAACCGGGGTGGCAAACAAGAACAAAATGAAGAAGACCCATTTATCCGGGATAGCAGATATCCCTGGGAAGATATGATGCATACTTACAAACATTATGAGAATAGAAAATATCAGGCTTACAACTAACTTAACCTTAAGTTCCTTTGCCTCTTCGTCCTTTGCAATGGATATGCCAGATCCATTAATTTCATAAACCCTGTATCCAATCCCTTCTATCGCCTTCTTGAGGCTTAACGCATCTACTTCTTGAGGAGAATAGGTAACAACAGCCTGGGCTAAGGCAAAATTGACACGAGCCTCTTTTACGCCCTTTTGTTTAGAAAGGATACCCTCTATCTTCTGTGCACACCCTGCACAGTGCATACCTCTTATTGTAAGTCTCAGAGTAAACATATATTAAACTCCAGCCTTTATTATCTTATATCATAGTCAAAAAAAATGTCAAGAATTTTCTACTTTAGTAATAACAGCAAATTTTATTTTCTTTGACTTAAATTGATTTTATGGTATATTATAATTATGAAACCTATTACCTCACGTCAACGTGTACTTACGGCATTACAGCACAAAGAACCTGATAAGGTGCCGGTAGACTTTGGAGCCATGCGCTCCACAGGCATAATGGCTGTAGCCTACAATAATCTAAAGAAATACTTAGGGGTAAATAGCGGATATACCCGCCTTTACGATATAGGGCAGCAGCTGGCAGAGATAGAAAAGGGAATATTAGACCTTTTGGAAGTGGATGTAGTTGACCTGGCAAATTCATTTGGTAAACACCCGGAAGAGTGGAAACCATGGAAATTGCCCGATGGTTCGCCCTGTAATGCACCTCGCAGTTTCAATCCAATAAGTGATGATAAAGGGGGCTATATAATAAAGGATGAAACAGGAAGAATCACATGCCGAATGCCGAAAGGGTGTTTCTATATAGAGGGATGCTACCATCCGCTTGAAGACGCAGTCAGTATAGATGATATCAAGAAGTATGAATTCCATAGATTCACAGATGAGGAATTGGATGCTTTACGCTTCAAGGCAAAATGGCTGTATGATAATACGGATTATGCAATTATGGGTGGATTTGGAGGAAATATATTAGAAACCGGTCAGGGACTTAGAGGATGGGACAATTTTATGATGGACCTGGCAGGTAATCCTGAATTGGCTGAGGTCCTGATGGACAGGATGGTAAAGGCACATATTGAAAATCTCAAACTTTACCTGTCGGCTGTAGGAGATTATATCCAGATTATCCAGATGGGGGATGACCTGGGCACACAGTCAGCGACCCAGCTTTCTCCTGAACTTTATCACAAGGCTATCCACCCGCGGCATAAAGAGGTTTATCAGTATGTAAAGAGCCATTCCAAACTATACGTCTTCCTCCATTCGTGCGGTTCTATTTATGACCTTATCCCTGACCTAATTGACGAAGGTGTGGATATACTTAACCCTGTCCAGACGTCTGCTGCCAGGATGGACCCTGTAAGACTGAAGAAGGAATTCGGTGCGAAACTCACATTCTGGGGCGGCGGGTGCGATACACAGAAGGTCCTGCCTGAAGGTTCTCATGAAGAAGTTAGGGCGATGGTCCATGATAGACTTAAAATCTTTGCCCCTGGTGGCGGCTATGTCTTTGCCCAGGTCCATAATGTCCAGGCAAACGTTCCACCTAAAAATATCGTAGCAATGTTTGATGCCGTAAAGAAACACCGCTCATATCCAGTGAATTAATGTCTCATATTCTCCAACAACATACCAAGGTCAAAAAAATGTCAATAATTTTCTACTTTTGTTACGTAATATTTCTTTCCTTAAGAGAAATTGTTACCATAAAAGGGATACGACGTTCCGGTAAAAGCACATTAATGTATCAAACAATAAATGAACTTCTAAAAGAAGGCAACAAGATTGTGAATAGGCGGCGTTCATCACTCCAACCCTGAATGGCGGCTAAACAAGAGCAGTTAAAAATTTACTGGCACTAATAATTCTGATATTATTTCTCAAAAGGTCAATATCTTCCTCTTTTATAACCAGGTAGGTAAAGGGGAGTTGCAATTTTTCTCTAAAATATATAAGGGAATTTGGAATACTTTTATATGACGTTTTTACTTCCACACAAAACCAGGGTTTACCATCAACAGTAGCCAGAAAGTCAACTTCTCTTTTTTCAATATCTCTTAGATACCAGAGATTTGCTTTGAGTCCTTGCGAATCAACAAGAAACTGGCAAAATTTTAGAAGATGTGATGCTATTATATTTTCAAATTTTACTCCTTCCTCACTCAATTCCGACCAGTCCCATAAATAGAGCTTTGGCTCTTTTCTCAAGGACTTTATCTTTCTATTCCTGAATGGATAAATTCTAAAGTGATAATAGAATCTTTCTAATATATCTACCCACAAAGACACCGTCTTGTGCGTTACATTTAAATCTTCCCTCAATGAATTCAAAGATAACAGGGAACCTACTCTCTCTGGTATAATTTCCGCTAATACCTGCATAGCAGACAAATCTCTGATATTTTCTATGTCTCTTATGTCTTCTTTTATTATCCTGTCTACCCTCTGATTATGCCAACGTCTTAACGTCTTCTCGCTTTGCTTGATGAGAGGTTCTGGAAAACCCCCGAATTTCAAAAGCATGGCAAATTTCTCTTTGTTTTCTTCTTTAAAATCAGTAAATTTAAGTTCTTTAAATACCTCTATCCCCCCGGTTTTTTCAAGGATTTCGTTCAGAGAAAAAGGATGCAGCCTATAGTAATAGTATCTCCCCAGTAAGGAATCCCCTCCCCTTCTATAAACATCTAAGCGGGCACTACCCGTTACCAGCATCTTAAATCTATCTTTATATTTATCATATTCTCCTTTAAGATAATTCTTCCAGCTTTTATATTTATGAATTTCATCAAAAATTATCAAATCCTTATCAGCCCTAAAAGTTGACCTTAGAATATCTTTCCTATCATCTCTATTGTCCCAATTCAGATATGCATATCTTTCAGGGTAAAACTTTCCCCCGATACTCATGGCTAAGGTAGTCTTCCCTACCTGCCTTGGGCCTGCCACAAAGACCATCTTTTCTTTTAAATCCTCACTAATAAGTCCTTCTAAATATCTTTTTCTTATCATCAGACAAATTATACCATAGTCAAAAAAATTGTCAAGGATTTTCTACTTTGGTATTAAAATTTTTAATAGGAGACATCTATTAGGCTACAATCTTTTACGGGTTTTATCTAACGACAGAAATTCGGAATGAATGTTTATCTAAAGGTTCAATCTTGACACTTTGCCCCTTATGAATTCCAAACTTTTTCATGCTCTCAGGAAAAGTTACACCAATGGAATTACCAATTTTGATAATCTTCCGTTCCTTCTCCATGACATCCTGTAATTTCTTAAGACGTACGAGTTCTTCTGCCTGCTGTTGGGTTAAAGTCGTATAACCACACTTTGAACATACCATGGCTTCCGTAAAAATGTCTTTAAACTCCTTATTCTGAACCTGGAACTTACCGCTACAATCCGCGCACCCAGATAGTAAGTATGGGTATTAAACATTTACCGAACCTTTATTCCTTTGTTAGCATAGAAATGCACCGATAGTGCCTGTCCCGAGTTTCCAATCGTCCTGAATTTAAATTTTTTCATAAAATAGTAACTATTACCGCTCAAATAGCATCCCCATCCCACCCCCAATGCAAAGTCCAGCGATTCCTAATCGGCTTTGCCGACGTTTCATTTCAGACAGCAATGTAACCACTATTCGGGCACCACTTGCTCCAAGAGGATGTCCAAGTGCTATAGCCCCGCCATTAACGTTTATCCTATCTTCATCCCACTCCAGTTCCTTTCCTACAGCCAGAATCTGTGAGGCGAATGCCTCGTTGACCTCAAGTAAATCAATTTCTTTGATAGTATGCCCTGTTTGATTTAACAACTTTCTAATAGCATAAGCCGGGCCAATACCCATTATCTTTGGATCCACTCCGACCGAGGCAACCCCCCGGATATACGCAAGTGGCTCAAGTCCATGTTTACGGGCTGTCTGTTCGTTCATCACTACCACTGCTGCTGCGGCATCATTGATACCTGAGGAATTACCTGCTGTTACCGTCCCTTCACTTTTAAAAACCGGCTTTAACTTTGCCAAACTCTCAATGGTAACATCTTCTCTGGGATGTTCATCCTGACAAAATTGGATTGGTTCCCCTTTTTTTTGAGGAATTGATATTGAAACAATTTCCTCAGCAAATTTGCCTTCTTTAAATGCCCTGGCATACAGGCATTGACTGCGAACTGAGAATAGGTCTTGTTCCTGCCTGGATACATTGTACAACTCTGCCAGATTCTCCGCAGTTGTTCCCATATGGCAATCGTAGAAACGATCCCATAACCCATCCTCTATCATTGAATCAACAAGTCTGCCGTGTCCCATACGTTCTCCCCATCGCGTGCCTGAAAGCAGATACGGGGCACGGCTCATACTTTCCATCCCGCCTGCAACAATCACACTGGCATCACCACAGCGAATACCTTGCGCCGCAAGAGCGATTGCCTTAAGCCCTGAGCCGCAAACTTTATTCACAGTCATGCAAGGAACTTCATAGGGGATTCCAGCCTTTAAGGCAGATATTCTTGCCGGATTGGGACCGGCGCCTGCTTGGTAAACATTCCCCATAATAATTTCATCAACTTCTCCACCTTCCAGCCTGCACCGCTGTAGCGCCTCCCGAATTACAACACTTGCAAGATAAGAAGATTCAAGGTCTTTAAGGCTACCGCCAAAAGACCCAATAGCAGTCCTAACTCCACCAACTATTACAACTCTATCTCTTTGCATCATACTGAACTTGTCCATTTGTAACTGTCACGTAACGTACGGCGCATAACCTTGTTTGAGGCTGTTCTCGGCAAAGAATCCACAACGACTACATCGTGAATCTTAAATAAAGGATTGAGGTTTAAATTGACAGCCTCTTGCATAGAAGTCTTTAAAGCATCTTTTGTATTTCTCACACCTGAAATGAGGACTGCGTAAATGACAAGTAGATTCGGACCGCCATCCTGAGAACGAATAGCAATAGATGCGGTCTCACTTACTCCTGGCACTGATTTAATCACACGTTCTATTTCATTAGAACTTACTTTGATTCCTGCAAGATTCATAGTGTCGTCTGAGCGCCCATGAACTCTGTAATATCCGCCTTCTATTCGTTCAATCTGGTCGCCATGCCTCCTGAGTATTTCTCCATGTGGTCCATTAGGCGTCCCTTCAAAATATACCTTGTGGTGGTCCTGGTTCAATAAATTCGTTGACAGTCCAATAGAAGGCGGTATAAGCATAGCCTCTCCATTTTCTGTGAGTTCACCATTCTCGTCAACAATTACAAAATCTAACCCCAATGCTGGTGTAGAAAACGCTGCCGGTAAACACGGCTGGACCACTGTGCCTGTAATGTAACCACCGCCTATTTCTGTCCCGCCGCAATATTCTATAATCGGCCGATTCCCTGCAAGCCCCATTAAATACTTCATATCCTTTTCGTTAGAACATTCTCCTGTAGAGCTAAAAACCTTGATAGCACTCCAGTCAAGTCCTTTCATACATTCTGTATTCTTCCATATCCTGACTAAACCAGGAACTACGCCGAGCATGTTTACCTTAGCATCCTGGACAAACTGACCGAATCCCCTGTCTGTTGGAACACCATAGTATAATGCAATAGTTGCCTGGTTTATCAAACTCGCATATATAAGCCATGGGCCCATCATCCATCCTAAATTAGTTGGCCATGCTACTACATCCCCAGTCTGAATGTTATGGTGTCCATACCCATCTGCTGCACATTTGATTGGTGTGGTGTGTGTCCATGGAGTTGCCTTGGGTTCTCCTGTCGTTCCCGAGGAGAACAGTATATTGGTGTAGTCTTCCGGACCACAGGATGCAGAACTGAACTGTCTTTTGTTAGTTAAAAACTCAGCCCAGGTAATATCCCCGTCTCTCAACTTTACCGAGACAGAGCCACCACTCGGAAGCACTATCGCCTTTGGTGAGTTTGCAGAAACGACTTTAGTATATAACGGTATTTGTTTGCAAGCACGCTTAATGTAATCTTGTGTAAAAATTCCTTTAGCATTTGCCAGATGCAGACGTATCTCTATCTCAGGGGCAGCAAAGCTGTCGGCAATGGATACCACTACACAACCTGCCTTGATAATACCCAGATAAATAGCTACCGCCTCGGCAGTCATGGGCATGTCTATAGCAATGGCATCTCCCGGATTGTATCCTATATCTATTAAGGAATTAGATACCTGGTTTGTCAGTAAATCAAGTTCTTCATGGGTCATTGTTGAAATGGAACAGCCCTCTTTTTGATAAACAATAGCCACAGCATCAGAGGGGGCATTAAAACAACTGTCAGCAATATTAAGTTTTGCGTCCGCTAACCATCGGGGCAACTCAACTTCCATGGGAAGTTCAACTATTTTAGTATATGCCTTGTGAAATCTAATCCCGAGTTTTTTTATCATTAAATCCCAGAATTCTATCCGATGCTGCACTGACCACGCATGTAAATCTTCGTAAGAATTGAGATTCAACTCCTCTATTAGCCTGGCAATATTCGTTGTCCGGATAAACTCTTCAGAAGGTACCCACTGACTCATAGACATCTTTTTATTTGCTTTATTCCTGACTCAGGACTGGTCAAGACCTTTTT
>CAYVEO010000093.1:0-7087 GCA_964449965.1 uncultured Planctomycetia bacterium | reverse complement strand
ATGCACAAGGACTTCATAAGTTGGGTGTCTTATCACTCAAGTTTAATTCATGTGCCAGCCCGGTGAAATATAGAATATGCGTGGAATTTAGAGTACAAAATATAACAATTAAGAATTCATGGGATATATGGTTATTTCCTAATTCAAAAGGGGGATTTAAAAGAGAGATACCATCTCATTTAGAAAACCAGGAATTGTATCATAACTATGATTTCTTGATAGAGAAGTCAGGAGGTCCTGATTATACCGACGAAGTTTACGTTACTGATAAACTTACATCCTCTATGATTGATTATCTTGGAAAAGGGGGAAGGGTTTTGTTGCTTTACAGGCATCCAGATGTCCTGCCAGGGAATAGAGATACACAGTTCTTATTTCCCTCAACCCTTGACCATTTCAAACCTGTGATTTGGGACAGGGGACATAACCTTGGCGGCATAGTCCGAAAACATCCTCTTACAGATACCTTTCCGCACGATGGCGTTATTGATTTTCAATTTGCAAATCTAATTGAAGGGGGATGTAAGATAAATCTTGATACCTTTCCAGTCCGTATTGACCCCATCATACAGGGAATAGACCGTCCTGTGCGGGATAGAATGGATGTTCTAATTAAAGGTATACGTGACTTTATTCCGGAATATACTATGAGGCGGTTTGGATATTTATTTGAATTTAAGGTTGGAGAGGGAAGTCTGCTTGTATGCACGTTTAATTTTAAAAGGATTGAGATGCCAGAGGTTGGTTCCTTCTTCAGGGAGATATTACGATATATGGTAAGCGATAAGTTCAAACCAGAAATAATGGTAGACGTTGAACCATTCAAAAGATACCTTTTAGAAAATGCAAAAAAAGGCCTTCCTGAAGAATCCGTAATGGTCCAATTTTGGCAGGATGACACACTACCTGTTGAGACAACTCTGTTCTGGATGAAAGCAGGGATTGATTTTGCAAAGGATTGGAAAGGGTGAGGGGATTTTCAAACCGCAATTGATTTGGCAGAAGCGGGCAAACTTAAGTTAAAGCCCATGATTACGCACAGGTTTCCATTAAAAGAAATTAATAAAGCCTTTGAAATGTTGCTTGATAAAGAAAGATATAATGCAATAAAAGTGGTCATAACATTGTAAGGTATGGGAGAATAAAATAATGCAGAGAAGGATAAGGGTAGGGATTATTGGTTTGGGGCTTATAGGGTATGGTTGGCATGTGAAGGTTATCCAGCGGTTATCTAATCTCTTTGAGATGGCTGCCTGTTGTGATGCAAATGAAGAGATGGGAAATGCTATAGCAAATGAGTGCAATGCGAGATTCTATAAAGATTCTGATGTTTTATTTAACGATAAAAGTGTTGAACTTGTTGTAATTGCTGTACCAGGTGTATTTCATAAAGATTTCAGTCTAAAGGCAATGAAAAGAGGCAAACATGTAATTGTAGAAAAACCCATGGCATTGAATATAGTAGAGGCAGATGAGATGATAGATTGTTCTAAGAAACAAAACCGGAAACTCTTTGTTCACCAGAACAGGAGATGGGACCCTGATTTCCAGACGATAGAAAAAATCATAGAAGATGGCATTCTTGGCGATGTGTTTATTATTGAATCAAAGGTTGGAAGATTCAGTCGTGTTCGCGGAAAGACAACAGGCAAGAAGATAGATTGGAGGCTGAGTAAGGAATTTGGAGGCGGGCGGCTCAATGAATGGGGCACTCACCTTATTGACCAGATGCTTCTTTTTTCAAGGACTAAGCCTATCTCTGTCTTCGCAGACCTTCAGAGTCGCTGTTGGATGAAGGATGCTGAGGACCACGTGAATCTTATGCTCCGGTTTGAAGACAGGTTGCTCGGAAAAATAGAGGTGAGCCAATCAACAAGGATTTTACTTTCACCGAGGTGGCTAATATGCGGGACAAAAGGGACTCTTATGTGGGACTGTGGCATCTACAACGGAGAAAGTTTTCCGAATCAGGAAAAGATAAGCGTGATGGTAGGCGATGAGGAAGGTGAAGAAAGAAGGGTAGATGTACAGATTGTAAAAAGCACATGGGACGATTTTTATAAGAACGTCTACGATGTTCTTATAAATGATATAGAGCCTGCTGTAAAACTAAGTGAAGTGCGGCAGGACATGTTAATAATGGGTGCAGTAAGAAAGTCAAACGAGACTGGAGAAGTTGTTTTCCTTTAGGATAATCAGGAAAGGATAAAAGGGATGGGATATGCCTGAAAAACCCGCAATATTTGGTGGCAGACCTGTGGTGAGAAAGTTGACTACCGGCAACAAGTATGGCAGTGAAGAAATAAAACTCCTCAAAGAAGCAGTTCAATCCGGAATACTTTTCTCTGCGGAGGGGACAAGGGTAAAGGAGTTCCAGAAAGAATTTGCAAAATTTTTTGGTGCAAAATATGCTGTAGCAGTTTCATCTGGTTCTGCAGCAATTCATGCGGCGGTTGGTGCGCTTGGAATTAACCCGGGTGATGAAGTAATAACTTCTCCAATTTCAGACATGGGGTCAATCATAGGAGTCCTTTACCAGAATGCCATACCTGTATTTGCAGACGTTAATCCAGATACTCACACTATTGACCCAAAAAGCATTGAGGATAAAATTACAAAGAAGACACGTGGAATCATTGCAGTTCATCTCATGGGACTTTCATGCGATATGGACCCAATTATGGCAATTGCAAAAAGGCATAAGTTATGGGTGGTAGAAGACTGTGCCCAGTCATATCTGTCGGAATATAAAGGCAGGTTAAACGGGACAATTGGAGATATTGGCTGTTTTAGTCTCCAGGAGTCAAAGCATATGAGTGCTGGCGAAGGGGGAATCCTAATAACAAATGAAATTGACCTATACAAAAAGGCAGCACTTTATGGTGATAAATGTTACTATAGGGATGGTAGCGGGAGAAACCCTGTTTTTCTTGCCCCGAATTATCGTATGACAGAATTACAGGCAGCGGTTGCACTTGCCCAATTAAAGAAAATCAAAGAAGTTGTGAATGCCTATAGAGAAGTAGCGAGTTCACTTACCGGGAGAATTACAGGTATAAATGGAGTAAAAACCATAAATTTACCGAAAGGATACAAACACTCTTATTATCTTTATGCCTTCAAGATAGATGTAGATACTATGGGTATTACAGCACCAGAGTTTGGAAAGGCGCTTATTGCGGAGGGCGTTCCTGTCAGACTAGATTATGATAAGTTACTCCTATATGCCTACGACCTATTTTTAAATAAAAGCGCTTATGGAAAAAGTAAGTGTCCATTTGAGTGCCATTACTATGGAAAGAAGATTGAATATAGAATGGGCATATGCCCGAATGCTGAAAAGGCGTTACAGGATACGGTAGTCCTTATTACCAGTAGATTCTGGACAGATAACGATGTGGAAAAGATAGCAGAGGCTATTCGTAAAGTCGCAGGTTATTACTTAAAAAGAAGGAGGGATTATGATTTATAGAACTGTAATGTATAGATGGGGGATTTTGTTTTTTGTGGCAATTTCAGTGTTAAGTTTTTTCATTGGAAATGTGCAAGCTGAAAAAGAGTTGAGATACCATGTTTATATGTTTAAAGATATACCGGTTATGGACGGTAAGGTTGATGATGATCCGGCCTGGGCAGGGATTCCGGCTGGAACCGGCTTCCATGTTCTTGGAGGTCGTACTCCGGTTGAGAAGCAGACAGTATTCAGGGTAGGTTTTACTTCGGATAGTCTTTACGTGTCATTTGTGTGTGGTGAGACGGACATGGCAGGTCTTGTAGGTAGTTCAAAAGACAACAACCCCGCGAATTGGGGTGACGATGGGGTAGAATTTTTCATTCTGCCCTGGAACATCGGGAATGTTTTCCAGGTAATAGTCAACGCTGCCGGAGGTCGTACCAACTACCAGGCTGGCGTTAATGATCCAGGGATACCGGGAGTTGCGCCGCTATCATGGAGCCGTGCGGCCGCTTTCAAGGGGAAGGATTTCTACTCGGTGGAGATTGAAATACCGTTTAAGGAGCTAAGCCGGGTGCCTGGGGACGGTGAGGTTTGGAACGGAAATTTCTGCCGCAACATCAACTTAGGTAAGAAAGGAAGTCATTATTCCTGGGCGCACACGGTCCAACGTTACTGTGAACCAGACCGTTTTGCACAGATGGTATTTCACCACGGCAACCCACCGACAGGTAAGAATGAGGTTATTGATGCGCTTGCTTCCGGTCATGACGATACGGAACTGCACCTGATTGTTGGTCTCACTTTCGATGAGGGGCAGGGTGAGGTCGCTCACGGACAATCAGCAATTATCAATGACGGTATGATTTTTGGCGCTTCATGGGTTCCGGGCCTAAGCGGCCATGCGCTCAAGTTCGAGAAAGAGGGCGACCGCGTTGAGGTGCCAGACTCCGAAAGCCTCAGGCATATCACCACTGCGCTCACGCTGGAGGCGACCGCCTACTTCGACCTGAAAGCGCTCTCTGGAACGACAGGTGCGCTCATTTCCACCGCCGCTATGAAGAGTGGATTTGGTTACGGATATTACCTGAATTATGTGGATTCCGGTAGGTCCAGCCGGTGCATCTCATTTGGGTTGGCCCAGAATTGGGGAACCCGGATTTGGTTGGAGCAATCTAATGCCATTACAACGAATGGTTGGCATCACGTGATAGCTACCTATGACGCAAATCTCTCCGATGGTAAGCGCGGCAAGATTTACGTGGACGGGCAACTCACAGGCTCCTTCGATCAGGCGATCACCGGTATCAATCCTTCCATGCTGCCGATGACGATTGGTTCAAGCCAGGTCACGGCCGACAAGAAAACGATGGGTTGCACCTTCCGCGGTATGATTGACAGCGTCAAGGTGTGGGACAAAGCGCTCAGCCCAGAGGAAATTGAGAAACTCTACGGTGCGCAATGGGTCAAGAGCAAACTAATTTCCCCGGCTCCTTCGGAAACGGTGAAGGATGGCAGTCCGCGTTTCCAGTGGACGCCTGTTACAGATGGTACCGGCTATGTTTTTGAACTGGCAAACGTCCCTGATTTCTCAGCCGGAGCGATGATAAAGAAGCCGCTCGCAACGCCTGAGTTCTCTGTCACGAAAGCACTTTCACCAGGGGTGTACTACTGGCGGGTCTGGTCTACTGACAAAACCGGCAAACCTACCGCGGCCTGCGAACCGCGTGCAGTAATTATTCCGTTTCCGGCAGAATTTGAGACTGCGGATACCACGCCTCCGTCAAACCAGCTTCCGACACCACGACCGATAACGCCAGTTCTAAAATCAGCGTGCGCTGGAGCGATAACCAGGGGATAGACGTCAAGTCAGCACAACTCTTGCTGGACGGCAAGGACGTCACGGCCATGGCCGCAATCACGGACAAAGGGGCAGACTTCACCCCGGAAACTCCCATGGCTAAAGGTGTCCACACAATTGAGGTGTTGGTAAAAGACACCTCTGGCAACAGTGCTAATCGCGTGCGGCAGCATTTTTCAGTGGATGAACCCTTTACTACGGTGGTGAAGGTCGGCCCGGACCTTGTTACCTACATCAATGACGAGCCCTTTTTCCCGGTCATGTTTTATGGCGGTGGTGTATCGGAGGAGAACCGCGCGCGTGCAGGTTTCAACAGCGTCTACGGAGGAGCGGCTCTTGCAGATGAAGTAGAAGGGAAAACCCCCAATCCCTGGTTTAGGTCCCTTAACGAGACGGGGTTGAAGTTCTTCGGTAGTTTCGATACTTTAATGTCGCGCGAAGGCGGGCCCGACTACGATGGATTTACCAAGTCGGTTCCCTTCTATGACAAGAATGTTGAGTTCCTGGCTTATAGCCTGGATGAACCCAACAGTCATCCGGAAGGCATCGAACAGGCAACGAAGATGTATGAAATTATTCTCGCCAACGGCCACCGGCGGCCATTTTTGTGCATACTGAACAGCCCGGGAGCCGCAGGTCTGTTCGGCAATGTTGGAGACGGCGTCCTGGTGGATGTCTATCCCATTCCGGACCAGTCTCTGGTGCATGTGGCAAAATACGTTGAGAATGCCTATAAGATGTTGGACTACAAGAAACCTGTCTGGTTATGCCAGCAGGCTTTTAACTGGGACCTTTTTGTAAAGTATAACCACGGACTGCCGGAGGGCAAGACCAAACAGGACGTTCTCAAATCTCTACTGGATTCTGGTTTTATATTTCGGCCCACGCCTGCAGAGATGCGCGCGATGACGTACCTGGCGCTGGCACATGATGCGAAGGGTATCCTATGGTGGAGCGCTTCTTGGGGCTACGAAAGATTGGCGAGCATCCAGGATTTCCCGAAGGATTATGAGGCTTTTCAGAATCTTGTGGGTGAGATACATTACCTTTCGTCCATGTTGGTTGCTCCTGAGTCGCCCGTGCAGGTCAGGGTAGAGCCGGAGGGGCTTGGACTTCACATGAAGGTTAAGTCCTTTGACAGCAGGATATACGTGATAGTGGTTAATCCGAACCAGAATTTACCAATGGCGCCGGTATTTACTCTGCCCGCTGGAAAGTGGAAGAAAGTGGACGTTCTGTTCGAGAATCGAACGTTCAATCTAAAGAATCCGACATTCAGGGATATGTTCGAGCCGGCGGGAGTGCATGTGTACCGGATCGAGTGAACAGATTTGAAAAACGCACAGAATGTATAGAAATGCATATCCTGACTATTGTAAGCATTGTGATATATTATACCGCAGGATGATAGAAGATTATGGGTCTTCGTACGGTATAGAATATTTAGATGAAGAAAAAGGTATATGCAGAGTAGAAGCGAGGAGGATAAGATAATGGCTGAACTCACATACATGCTTAGAAGGAATCTGCCCTTATGGAAATCAGAAGAAACGACAGATGAAGTGGTAAAATATTGTCTCAAATACGATATTGATGAAGTGATCTGGAAGATAGATCCTGAAGAATTTTCTTGCGGTTTCCCCAGCCTTGATAAGATAAATGAATATGTTAAAGCACTCAAGATGGCAAAGAAGGTTTTAGAAGGAAATAAAATAAAGTTTTCTATAAACCCATGGCTTACATTAGGCCATGCTGATCGGGGTAGAGATATG
>CAYVEO010000092.1:0-7172 GCA_964449965.1 uncultured Planctomycetia bacterium | reverse complement strand
ATTAAAACCATATCTGCTTTATATCTTAGCGCTAATGAAATAGCTTTCGATTCCCCGATATCTATCCTCTGGTTTTCTTCTGCCGATAACATAGACCCCTGAACATTCTTTACATCAATAATCTTCCGGTCAACCAAAGATTTTACCTCGTAAGCATCCGGTAATCCCAATTTAATACCATTAGTAACTACTTCATCATATACTTCTTCTGGTATTACAATTTCTTCATAAGATTCAACTAGAAGTCCAAGTTGGTTGATTTTGGCCAGTGCGATTAAAGGTCCTGCATCGCAAACCAACCTCATGCCAATTCCTCTTTTAACATCAGGTCATCTATAGGGGGGCGTAATCCCTGAGCAACAGCATGGGATGTCATCTCACGCAGTGATACATTAGCCATCCTAGCGGCCTTCCATAAGGAGAGCCTTCCTTCTTTAAAAAGAGAAAGACCCTGCTGAATCTTCACCTCCTTAAGACCTATTGCTATAATGTCGGCAACGTTATCTTGATAGGCTTTGAGTTCTTTTGATAACTTATCTGATATTGTAACAGTTAGCCTTGTCATTTTATTTCCTCCTTTCCTTAACCGAGGGTTACTGTTTACTTTTGCTGTGAAAATAACCCCTGAGCAGGATTGCATATAGAATCTTTTATAATTTATATCATATGTTACTGTTACAGATTATAACATAATTAAATCACATTTGCAATTAGTTTTGGATAAAATGTTTTGGGCGTGCTAAATAGAATATCTTCTTTCGAACTCATCTGGCTTATCCTCAAACAGATGCGTCCCATAATAATAGGCGAATTGGGGGAGTTCTTTTTCAATAACGTTCTTCGTATGCTCTATCTTCTTCTCAATCAAATCAGGTGTCCAAGCCATCCCATACGTATATCCATACCCTAACCTGTAATCCCTTTTTACTAATTCCAACGCCTGTTCTGCATTCTGTAGTTCCTCTTTCGCTATAGATAGTAATTCTACGAGTATAGACCCTGTCCTCTTCATACTTGATGGAAGTGAAAAATACTCATCGCGTCCCTTATAGAACCTTGCCACATTTATACCGGTAATAACCGTGCGCCATATCATCTCACTTACTCCCTTTTCTTCCTCGGCACGGGAGCGTCTAACAGGTTCTGCAATGGATACCACCTCATCCCATAAGTCAAGTCCCTTCTTCCATTCTTTAGCAAAACGTCCCAATCTCCTTATAACCTCATCAACCCCAAATGGCTGTGTCCATCTAAGGTCTGTTAAATATAGTGACTGTGAAAATAACCTCTTTGCCTCTTTCTCATCAATCTGCATCTCTAATATAGCAGGGTCTACCTTATAGAATCGTTCTAAGATATGGCTCCTCTCCTGTGGATTAAATATTAAAGGATGTGCAGGCCCAAGCCAGAAAGGTCCTCTGAAATACGGGGCGCCAGTTACACCTGCCGAGAAAGGAAATTCTTCCATCGCGTCACTGAAATATCTCCATGCCCTAAGTGCTGGTATAACTGTCTTTTTACCAAAGTCCCGTTTTGCAATGTTCTTTAAAAGTTCATTTATAGGAGGTGCCGGCCTCCATGAATACCAGTCTGCAACCTCTTCAGTTATAGAACCTGTCCAGCCATAGTTCCGCCACGCACCCATAATCCCTGCAAGTTCAAACTTACCTAATCTCCTAAAACGTTCATACCATCTATACATAACAGGTATGGACGGCACATTAAAGAATTCTATGGATACCGCACTCTCTGTTTTAGCCCACATTGAAATACCACGACTTCTCGTTAATTCATATTGTCTTTTGAATCGCTCTGACGGTCCGATAAAACTTATACTATAGTCAAATATATTCTGAGATACATTACCAAATCTTCTTATTTCATCCTTCTCAAATACGTCCATCAGTGTTACATCTTTTGACAATCTCCTTATAAATCCCAATTGCTCCTTATCCTCTGACCATATATGGGCACTGTATGGCCATGCAATTATAGTTGCATCGGGTCTCACGGATTTTACAGCCCGAGCGACAGAATTCATTAGACCAGAAACAACCCTATCAGGAGATAACCTCCCGCACCTTGGACAACATGTCCCTTTATAAGTCCGGGGTTTTGGGCGGGTGAAACAATGGTGAAGTCCTTCACCACCTATGATAAATATTACCCCCTTAAGAGCCGGAACCTTTAAAAAGATATTTGATATTGCTTCATTATAATAATTTAGTATCTTAGGATGACTTGAGCAAAGACAATTAGATTCTCTATCCCATTGTGTCGCACCCTTCACCCCGGGATGTTTTATAAATACCTTGTGATTCCCCGGAATCTTTGGAGCAGAAAGGACTAAATAGATACCAAGTCCGTATTTACCACACCGGGAGGTGAGTTGATTAAGTCTTTTAATCTTCCCAATAGCATCACTGCCGTTAAGTTCCGGAAGTATCTTAGAAACCGAATACTCAAATAGATTAGAATACAGGAAAATACCGTTATAACCAAAGTGTGATATCCTTGAAAGATACCCATCTCTATAAGCATCCTTATCACCAGGGTCTTCCCATATTTTACTGAATACTGTGTTTGTAATACGCTCGCGAAATACAGGCTCTCTTCTAATCTCACCCCGCTTTAAAATCGGCGCCCCTCTAAAATCAAAGACTTTCTCAAGGTGATAAAGTCCATACATCACACCACTTGACCCTTTCCCACGTACAACAACGCATGAATCATCCGTAACTATCTCAAAAGCCCCTTCGCTCTGCAAATTGTTCCTGTCATTCTGAGTCCGCCATGTCGGATGAAGAATCTCTTCCTTCCTTCTAAGTATGATAACCTGTTCTTTTCTAAATCTCTCTTTCTCCATTACTTTAACATATCTTATACCTACATCAACCCCCATACACACCTTAAGATACCTGACAAAATCCTTCACCGCAGTCCTGATAATCTCATCACTCTTCCCGGGAACTATAATCTCCCACCCATTATCAATCAACACCTCATCCTTATCAGGTCTTGCCTTCTTATCCCTGTGAGACTCAGTATGCCGCCTGCTCAACTGCCTAACAAAATCCCTATCTATATTCCTCATATATTTTATCCTAACCCAAGTGTAAATTATAACATACTTCTTAACTCAGTTCAATTCATTTCTTAAAACAATTTGCTTTGCCAAAATTCCCGGTTGGCAAGGAGTTTTACAGTTTTTTGAGATATAGTAAAGTACCCCCCCTGTCCAAGTCCCGTGCGAAACACGGTTTCTTGAAAAAAGTGTATTTCACTTGAAAATTGCAAATTCTTCTTGCATTATCTTATCAGATATGTTAAGATATTGCTATGAAATTGGAAGAATTCCTAAATGCTGTCCGAAATCTACCTGTAATTACTACTGAGATTTTGCTTACCGGAGTATCTAATATCGAACCTATTAGAGTTCAACTCAGCCGATGGCAGAGAGCAGGTAAACTCATTCAGGTAAAAAGAGGTATTTACTTATTAACCGAGCCATATCGTAAAGTAAATGCCTATGAACCCTATTTAGCATCTATTCTGAAGACCCCTTCATATATTAGTTTAGAGAAGGCACTGGAGTACCATGGACTAATTCCCGAGGCTGTATCAGTCTACACCTCTGTTACTACAAAAAGACAGGGCAGATTTATTTCCGAAGCAGGTGTATTTGATTATCGGCATATTAAAAATTCTCTTTTCTGGGGATATGAATCTATTACTGTGAATAAACAGACAGGTTTTATTGCCTCACCTGAGAAGGCATTATTAGATTTAGTATATCTAAATAATCTAAAAATTACGTTAGACTACTTAAGAGAAATGAGGCTTCAGAATGTAGAGAAGATTAATCTAAAAAAATTACTTGAGTATGCCGGAAGATTCAAAAGCCCTGGTATTCTGCATGCTTCCGAGACAATCAAAGGATACATCGTATTATATAAAGGAGAAGAAAAGACATTATGAAGGATTATGTATTGGAATTAGTATCCCAACAAACAGGTCTCAATGCAAAATTAAATATTATGCGAGAATATCTTCAAGCATACGTTCTGAAAGTTATGCATAATGAAGGGGTCTTCCGTACAACTGCTTTCTTGGGCGGAACAGCTTTAAGGTTTCTTTATAATCTTCCGCGTTTCTCAGAGGATTTAGATTTTTCCATAGTTAAGAAAGATGGATATAAATTTGTTGAACTCGTGAAAAAGCTGAGAAATGAGTTAATTCTGGCAGGATACGACATCTCTGTATCATACAATGAAAAAAAGACTGTCCAGCATGCCTTCTTTAAATTTGGTGGATTGATGTATGAAACAGGAATTTCCCCGCTTAAAGACCAGAAGTTTTCTATCAAGATTGAGATTGATACAAATCCACCTGAAGGCGCTATTCTCAAGACAGATGTTGTAAACAAATATTTCCCAATCTCTTTTTTATCTTATGATATCTCTTCTCTCTTCACCGGCAAATTGAATGCTTTATTGTGCAGGGGTTATACAAAAGGGCGGGATTTTTTTGACATCGGATGGTATCTATCAAAATGGAGGGATTTGACACCCAATATGACATTGCTTCAAAATGGACTTAAACAAACAGGCTGGAAGAAAGAGATGCCAACAGAAAATAACTGGAGGGATTTCCTTTATGAAGTTGTGAAAGGGGCTAATTGGAAAAAAGTAGAGCAAGATGTAAAGAACTTTTTAGAGAATCCTTCAGATATGAATGTTTTCAACAAGGAAAACGTCCTTAAGTTGATACTAAAAAATGAAACTCTCTATTCTCAAACAAATGCGTCCCGTAATAATACGCAAATTGGGGGGAATACTTGATGAATAAACTGCTATGCTATTCATCTTTTTTCCGCATACTCCTTCATACTCATAATCTCGCTTCCTCTATCAACAGTATTGAACCATTACCATTTACGTCAAAAGATTTCAATCCCTCAGAGCCGATGTATCATCAAATCACAAGAACTGGTTTTAAGATTGCTTAACAAAATGTGCAAATCTTGCAGTCCAACTCCCCACATCCGACTCTATATCAAACCCAAACAAAACCACAATTCTTTTAGTATTGCCCATACCCACCTCCAGAAGGAATTTCAGAATAAAAGTATAGATGCAGGATCTATGTTTATTAAATTTTCGGGGATTTGGAGGGTTTTGGAAATAAGATGCCCATTTATAAAAGCGGCATTTCCTTTAAAGAAGGCTTCAATTATCAAAGTATCATTTCCATGGGTTTGTCAGTAACATATTCTACGTAGATTCCTTTTGAATCCTTGAATTTCTCATGGACTCTCTTTGATAAGTTTTCAAGGGTTTTATCTTTGTCAATGATATTTTGGGACCAAACAGCAACAAATAGATTTTTGTATTCTCTTAAAAGCCGTGGCAAATTATTCCGAAACCATACCTGATTTTTTTCGAATTCTTCTATGTGAGAAATATGTTTTTCTACCATAGCCCTATTCCTCCTCCTGTAAAAGGATACTATAGAATCCAAGCGATGTCAAGAATTTTTTTGGATTTGCCTTTTATTCGCAGGCCTTTATTTCTTGCAATTTTTCGAGCATGCAAATTATCAATTAAAACCATATCTGCTTTATATCTTAGCGCTAATGAAATAGCTTTCGATTCCCCGATATCTATCCTCTGGTTTTCTTCTGCCGATAACATAGACCCCTGAACATTCTTTACATCAATAATCTTCCGGTCAACCAAAGATTTTACCTCGTAAGCATCCGGTAATCCCAATTTAATACCATTAGTAACTACTTCATCATATACTTCTTCTGGTATTACAATTTCTTCATAAGATTCAACTAGAAGTCCAAGTTGGTTGATTTTGGCCAGTGCGATTAAAGGTCCTGCATCGCAAACCAACCTCATGCCAATTCCTCTTTTAACATCAGGTCATCTATAGGGGGGCGTAATCCCTGAGCAACAGCATGGGATGTCATCTCACGCAGTGATACATTAGCCATCCTAGCGGCCTTCCATAAGGAGAGCCTTCCTTCTTTAAAAAGAGAAAGACCCTGCTGAATCTTCACCTCCTTAAGACCTATTGCTATAATGTCGGCAACGTTATCTTGATAGGCTTTGAGTTCTTTTGATAACTTATCTGATATTGTAACAGTTAGCCTTGTCATTTTATTTCCTCCTTTCCTTAACCGAGGGTTACTGTTTACTTTTGCTGTGAAAATAACCCCTGAGCAGGATTGCATATAGAATCTTTTATAATTTATATCATATGTTACTGTTACAGATTATAACATAATTAAATCACATTTGCAATTAGTTTTGGATAAAATGTTTTGGGCGTGCTAAATAGAATATCTTCTTTCGAACTCATCTGGCTTATCCTCAAACAGATGCGTCCCATAATAATAGGCGAATTGGGGGAGTTCTTTTTCAATAACGTTCTTCGTATGCTCTATCTTCTTCTCAATCAAATCAGGTGTCCAAGCCATCCCATACGTATATCCATACCCTAACCTGTAATCCCTTTTTACTAATTCCAACGCCTGTTCTGCATTCTGTAGTTCCTCTTTCGCTATAGATAGTAATTCTACGAGTATAGACCCTGTCCTCTTCATACTTGATGGAAGTGAAAAATACTCATCGCGTCCCTTATAGAACCTTGCCACATTTATACCGGTAATAACCGTGCGCCATATCATCTCACTTACTCCCTTTTCTTCCTCGGCACGGGAGCGTCTAACAGGTTCTGCAATGGATACCACCTCATCCCATAAGTCAAGTCCCTTCTTCCATTCTTTAGCAAAACGTCCCAATCTCCTTATAACCTCATCAACCCCAAATGGCTGTGTCCATCTAAGGTCTGTTAAATATAGTGACTGTGAAAATAACCTCTTTGCCTCTTTATCATCAATCAACACCTCATCCCTGCCAGGTCTTGCCTCCTTATCCCTGTGAGACTCAGTATATCCTTTACTCAATCTTTCAACAAAATCCCTGTCTATACTATTCATCTCTTTTCCGCATACTCCTTCATACTCATAATCTCGCTTCCCCTGTCAATGAGTCCTCCAATCAATCTGTCCAACTACCTGCATGCATAATCGCCCTGTCAAGAATAGCCTGTAATACCAATATGATAATGTCCTATTTAGCCAATTTAGAAATGTCCTATTT
>CAYVEO010000091.1:0-7237 GCA_964449965.1 uncultured Planctomycetia bacterium | reverse complement strand
ATCTATATCAAAAAGCATGAGAGAAAGTCCTCCCCCGTATCTTTTTATCTTTTCTATCTCAGTGGTCAAGACTTGCTGGAAATACCTGTGATTATATAATTCCGTCAGCCCGTCTATTATCGCTAAATTCTCCACCTCTTCGTATAGTTTCGCATTCTCAATGGCAATACCTGCCTGGTTTGCAAAATAGGTAAGGGTCGTTATCTCTGTATTGCTTCTCGGATTAAACTTCCTGGAATTTTCTATCAGGAGTGCACCGAGTGCCTTATTATGCACTACGATAGGGACAGCGGTAAAGGCGTTTAGATTTAATGTCTCCACAAGCTGCTGGTCGCAATAATAGTCTGTTTCTGAATCCCGGACGTCATAGGGCTCTTTCGTCACTATAACACGGGGGATTATGCCTACGGATTTATCCATCGGGAATAATAACGAGTAAACAGGCTCTACCGCCCCGCCTATCGCTATTTTGCCTCTTATCATCTCCTTATTACGTTCCTTCTCAACGAGAAACAAAAATACCCTTTCCGAGTCAGACGTCATATCCTTAACGCCATGCAGTATAAGTTCCAGCAGTTTAGAAAGGTCCATTGTGCTTACTATGCCTTCTGCTATCTTATTACTCAACATGATGCCTTCATATAGCTGGTTTAAATTTTTATCCCTTTCTATGTTTTGATAATCCACAAACAGGAATATTACGATGAGAAGGATATTTGTCATAACCATCATTTTAACCGGTGTGATATTGAATAATAAGGTAGAGGCTACCCCTGATAAGAGTAAGATGATAAGCAGCAAAGTAGAAGACGAGTACCAGTGAAATTTCTTCCTCTTTCGCAAATATACTATGTCTTTAAATGCCAATAACGGTTTAATCTTTTCCATTATCCTGGCACCGTAATCGGACAAAATTCCTTTTACCTACCTGAATAACAATGCCTTCCTTTATCTCTATCTTTAGATTCTTGTCAGTAACCTTCTCCCCTCCTACCCGGACACCGCCCTGGCCTATCAGTCTCATCGCCTGACTATTGCTGTTAGCAAGCCCTGTAAGGGTGAGGAGTTCTACTATAGTCCTCACGCCCTTTTTATCAGGTCCTACTTCAAAGACAGGTATATCCGCGGGTAACTTGCCTTCCTTGAATATATCGTCAAACTCCTGCCTTGCTGTCTGACTCGCTGATTCTCCATGGTACATGCTGACGAGCATGGATGCCAGATTGGCTTTTACATCACGTGGATGGAGGCGATTCTCTTTCAACCCATCCCGGATATCTTTTAGTTCACCTTTAGGAATAGCAACCAGTAACTCATAATATCTCAGCATCAATTCATCAGGTATAGACATAACCTTGCCAAAGATTTCCTTTGGAGGCTCATGGACGCCTATGTAATTACCGAGGGATTTGCTCATTTTTTTGACCCCGTCCGTCCCCTCTAATATAGGCATGGTAATTATCACCTGCTCCTCCTGCCCCAGGCTGCGCTGCAGGTCCCTTCCTACCAGAAAATTGAATTTCTGGTCTGTCCCGCCCAGTTCTACATCCGCCTGGACTACTACGGAATCGTATCCCTGGATTAACGGGTATAGGAATTCCACGATGCTTATTGGCTGCTCTGATTTAAATCTCTTTGAGAAGTCATCGCGTTCCAGCATCCTTGAAACCGTATGCCTTGACGCAAGGTCAATAGAATCACTGAAAGTCATTTTTTCAAACCATGAACTATTGAACATGATGTTAAGTTTATTCAGGTCTAATATCTTGCCTATCTGCTCCTTGTAAGTCTCGGAATTTTTCTTAACCTCATTCTTACCCAGTTGTTTTCGCGTCTCGTGTCTCCCGCTCGGGTCACCAATCATTGCCGTAAAGTCACCTATGATAAAAATGACATTATGTCCCAATTCCTGAAATACCTTTAACTTTCTCAAGGGGACGGTATGTCCGAGATGAATATCAGGGGCAGAAGGGTCCGCACCATATTTTATGTTAAGTGGCCGGTTATTTTTCCTTGATTCCTCTAACTTCCTTAGAAGTTCTTCCTCTGATATAACCTCTACAGTGCCACTCTTAATAAGTTCAATTTCCTCCTTGAGACTTATCTTCGGCATCTCTTTCCTCTGTAGTCGTCTTTCTCTCTGATTGATGGGGCTGAAATTCCTTCATGCTCAACCTTATCTTCCGCTGTGCGTCGTCTAACTTTATGACGCGGACCTTCACCTTATCCCCTTCCTTAAACAGGTCTTCCATCTTGCCGGGAATGTTATCCATTATCTCCGAGATATGGACCAGACCTTCTATATCTTTCTCTATCTCTATAAATAATCCAAAACTTACTATCTTGGATATATGCCCTTCTACAACAGTGCCTACAGGATATTTATTCGTTAATTCAGGCCATGGGTCAGGGGTAAGCTGCTTAATCCCGAGTGTGAGCTTCTTATTTGCACCATCCACTGTTAGAACTGCCGTCTCTATCTTTTGACCCTTCTTCAGAATCTCCTGGGGGTGATTTATCTTTCTGGTCCAGGAGATATCAGATGTATGGACAAACCCTTCTATGCCGTCTTCTATCTCCACTGACACGCCTTGTTCTGAGAGGCTCCGGACCTTGCCTTTTACCTTGGTGGCCACAGGATACTTTTTATCTACCATCTCCCAGGGATTTACCTCTGTCTGCTTAATCCCGAGTGATATTTTTTTACTATCCTTATCCATACCTAAAACAACCGCTTCAATTATATCCCCCATAGCCAGTATTTCTGAAGGGTTATTAATACGCCTTGTCCATGACAGGTCTGATACGTGGACCAGTCCCTCAACCCCCTTCTCTAATTCTATGAATGCACCATAAGGAACGATATTTACCACCTTTCCCTTAACCCTGCTTCCCACAGGATATTTCTCTTTAACGCTCTCCCACGGACTTGGCGTCAGCTGTTTAATGCCGAGGGATACCTTCATATTCTCTTTATCAAAATCCAATACCATTACATCGAGCTTGTCGCCTATCGCCAGCATCTCTGAAGGGTGGCTTATCCTCCCCCAGCTCATATCGGCTATATGAAGCAGTCCGTCAATGCCTCCTATATCAACGAATGCCCCAAAGTCAGTTATGTTCTTTACTGTGCCTTTCTTTACCTGTCCTTTCTCTATCGTTTCAAGCAATTTTGACTTGCTTAACTCCTTCTCCCTTTGAAGCGCCTCTTTTCTGGACAGGATTATGTTCTTTCTTTGTTTATTTATCTTGATAATCTTGAATTTAAGGGTCTGACCCATATACTGGTCAATGTTACCATAGCCTCTCAAGCTAATGTGAGACGATGGCAGAAATGCCTCTGCCCCTATATCCACCATCACCCCTCCCCTTATCTTCCTCATAACCTTACCTTCTACTATGTCGCCTTCCTGCAGCTTCTCTATAATCCTTTCCCAGCTCTGCGCCCTCTCAGCCTTACGCTTGGAAAGGATTAGCCTGCCTTCATCATCTTCTTTTTCCTCTATCAGGACTTCTACTTCATCGCCAATCTTTAATGCAGCGGGATTAGAAAACTCATCTATTTGGACCGCGCCCTCCGATTTATAGCCTATATCTATAAGAACATCTTTTGGATTTATAGCTACAATCCTGCCCTTTACCACCTGCCCTTCTTCCATGTGTTTCAGTGTCTCATTATATGCCTTAGAGATATCCACTGTCTCTCCCCCGGACTTTTCTATCTCTATGTCACCAGTTACCTTTTCCTGTTTCTCTTTAGCATCTTCTTCTTTGTTTGCCATCTTTAGATTGCCACACTCCTTTCAGTCGTTCGCTTGACAGGCGGGACGTCCGCCTTGGCGGACGAGACGCCCGTCCTACTAATAACGGGCTTAGACGCCCGTCCTACTAATATCAATATTTTTAAGTTTCTTTATCACATCATCCACTACCCAGTCGGGTGTAGAAGCCCCGCTTATTATACCTACTTTACACTTAGATTTAAACCATGCAGGGTCTATCTGAGATGCATCCTCTACATGATAACTCAGGACACCCATTTCTTTACAAATCTCAAATAGCCGCCTCGTATTTGCGCTATTCCTTCCTCCTACAATGAGCATAAGGTCATTCCTTCCTGCAACTTCTCTGCATGAGCCCTGCCTTCTGACGGCATCAGGACATATAGTATTATATATCCGGATTTCAAGCAAATCCTTTTTCATTAACTCACAAAGGACATCCGAATAGTTTTCCTTAGACTGGGTAGTCTGGGCTATAACCCCGGCCCTTTTCCCCTTTAATTTTATGCCCATGGCATCCTTCTCATCCCTTATAACGATAACGTCTCCGTCAAAAAATCCCATGGTTGACTTTATCTCCGGATGGTCTTTATCACCAACAATCATAAGGACATACCCGTCCTTGTCTAAAGACTCCGCAATACGGTGAGAATTCCTTACAAACGGGCATGTAGCGTCTATTATCTTAAACTTTTTATTCATTGACCCATTTAATAGTTTTGGGTTCACCCCATGACAGCGGATAAGCACCTTACCGGACTTGATACTGTCCAGACTGTCAATGACGTCAAGCCCTGCACCCTTAAGCCGTTTCACTACCTGAGAGTTATGTATGATAGGGCCCAGTGAATATACCTTCTCATTTCCCTTGTTTTGCAGGGCATCATCAGCCATCTTCATCGCCCTTTTCACCCCGAAACAAAACCCGGAATGTTTTGCAAGTTCAATTTTCATCTTTTAACCTTGAAATAGCATCCATTACTCTTTCGGTTATTTCCCTATATGCCTGCTTCTTATCCCCTTTAAGCCCCAATTCACCAATATTGATACTCTTACCAAAAGTTACAGAGATATGTTCCAGTCTGATAAACTTAGAGTCTCTGGGCAGTGCTTTATCAGAGCCTTTTATAAAAGCAGGTATTATAAGGGCACCTGATTTATAGGCAAGAAGTGCCGCCCCTACCCTGCCTTCTCCCAACTTATCACTATCACCCCTCCTGCCCTCAGGGAATATGACTAATCCCTTCCCCTTTCTTAGCCTTTTTAACGCCTCTCTAATTGCACTAATGTCCTCTCTATTCTCCCTTTTTACAGGGAAGACATTGACATTCCTTAACAGCCACCCAAATATTCTGTTACTGAAAAGGTCATCCCTTGCCATAAAATTGAGCGGCCGGGGAGAAGCCGCGCCAATGGCTGGAGGGTCCAGAAAACTTATGTGATTTGAGGCTATTAAGAAAGACCCTGATTCCGGTATATTCTCCTTACCCTTAACCTTGATTCTGAATAGAATTTTAAAGAGCAATATAGCAAATAGGCGAAGTATGAAATAAAGCATACTGTTACAGTTAATTAAGCCGAGCAAGCTCGGCAACTACAATATTTTGAAATTATTCCTACAACCTTTCCCTCATAGATTTTGCCCTGCCAAACTCTGCCAATAGTCCTTCAGCGTCTTTTTTGGAAATGGCTTCTTTTAAGGTTGTTATCTCTTTATTAAACTTATTGAGAGACATTAGTATCCCTTTTGAGTTACTGATACATATATCCACCCACATCCTGGGGCTGCCGGATACTATCCTTGTCGTGTCTCTAAAACCTCCTGAGGCAAAAACCAGATCTTTTTTATCCACACTATTCACCAGTGCCGTTGCAGCAATGTGCGGTAGATGGCTTATCATGGCTATAATCCTGTCGTGGTCAGACGGAGATAGAAAATGGACCCTGGCTCCTATATTGTTCCAGAATTGACTGACAATCTGTAACGGGACCCTTTTGGTATTATTCGTTTTTGTCACTATACATACAGAATTACAGAACAATTCAGCATCAGCCGATTGGACACCCTGTTTTTCAGAACCAGCCATAGGGTGGCTTCCGACAAAGTTAAAATCCCGCGGAAGAAACCTCTCTATTGGACAGACAACTTCCTGTTTTGTGCTGCCTGTATCTGTTATTATCGTCCCTTTTTGCAGGCAGCTGGTGATAGACCTCACTATGGGAACTATACTTCCAACAGGGGTAGCAACAATCACAAACTCTGCCCCATTCACACCTTTCCGGACATCAACCGTCCATCTGTCTATAGCCTTATATCTTAGCGCCTTTTTTAGGGAATTCAGGTGTCTTCCAACGCCTACCACCTCATCTGCTAATCTATTCTTTTTTATTGCAAGACCTATAGACCCCCCTATCAATCCAACGCCAATAATCGCTACCTTTTTAAATTTTTTCATGGTTTAACTTAACTCTGTAAACTGTACACTGTCCACTGTAAACTTTTATATCTCCCTCCCTATCACCCCTGCTATAGATTTCAGTTCCTCAATTGACCTGGAAAATTTATCCGGCTTCAATGACTGCGCCCCGTCAGACATCGCCTCCTCTGGCTTGGAATGGACCTCCACCAATAACCCGTCTGCCCCTGCAGCCACTGCTGCCCTCGCGAGCGGTGCAACTAATTCCCATTTACCTGTCCCGTGACTCGGGTCAACTATAACCGGCAAATGGCTTAATTGTTTTATGACAGGGACAGAGCTTATATCCAGGGTATTCCTTGTATAATCCTCAAATGTCCTTATGCCGCGTTCACATAATATAACGTTAAAATTTCCTTTAGATAATATATATTCTGCAGACATGAGGAGTTCCTTGACAGTGGACATCATGCCCCTTTTAAGAAGAATTGGCTTTTTAGAGAGTCCTACTTCTTTCAATAGATTGAAATTCTGCATATTCCTGGCGCCGATCTGAATAACATCTGCATACCTTTCAACCAACTCAATATCCTTGGTATCCATAAGTTCCGTAACTATCGGCATACCTGTTTTCTTACCTACCTCATGCAGATATTTGAGCCCCTCCTCGCCTAAACCCTGAAATGAATATGGCGACGTCCTCGGCTTAAATGCACCTCCCCTTAAAAGAGAAGCGCCTGCACGTTTGACCTTTTCTGCTATATCTAATAACAGGTCATAATTCTCTACGGCACATGGTCCTGCTATTATCACAATCTTCCTGCCGCCAATCTTAATACCATTCACATCTATCACTGTATTGTCAGGCTTAAACTCTCTGGATGCCAGCTTGTATGGCTTGAGTATAGGCATAACCTTCTCAACGCCAGGAAATGCCTCTAACGGCTGCACCCTTAATTTCTCCTCTTCGCCTATAACGCCTATAATAGTCCTCTCAACTCCCTTAGAGACCGTGGGTTTTAAACCCAGTTCTGTCAC
>CAYVEO010000090.1:0-7331 GCA_964449965.1 uncultured Planctomycetia bacterium | reverse complement strand
CTTTCTGCCTAAACCGGGGAGCAGCCGACGGCCGTTTGCTCCAACCCCTTTTACCATCGCATCTTGCCTCCGTCATCCGTTTTCGGAGCCTCGTCTTATGCAGTCTGTATAAGACGATTCATGGGCCATCAATTGGGCTCCTCACGCCGTGCCCACCCTTGCATATCTATCTCTTTTTTATACTGTAAATAATACCACTTCCATTTCTACTTGTCAAGCATTCTCTGTGTTCATAAATAGAACCGTCCCCTTTTTACTTTCATCCTGCTGCCTTTCGCAATCTATCCATGATTGCCATGCCTATCCCATCTTCTATAACACCTTCAACAATGATGAAATCTACGCCTTCCATGTCAAATTCTCTTAATACAGAAAATAGATTGGCCGCACAGATAGTTAAATCATCTCCTGGCCCCAGTGACTTGACATTTCCTTCATATATTTTCTTATGTTCCTCTTTTACCATTATGCCAAATCTATAACCTTTTTTCTCAAACTCAGAGGCAATTTTAAAAATATTCTCTATCTGAACTTTTCCATCCCCTTCTACAAGGATTACCTTTGCCTTTGGTGCATAGTGGCGCGGGGACATGCCTGGTGATAAAATTTTACCTTGCTTATAAATCCTTACTCCTTTAATTATCGCTTTCAGGCTTTCTATGCCAACCCCCCCTGGACGTAGTATAGCAGGAGGACTCTGGGTCAAATCCACAACGGTTGATTCTACACCTATCACTGTCCTTCCTCCGTCAATAATAATGTCTATCTTGTCATCCAAATCATCTAATACCTGCTGGGCAGTTACAGGAGAAGGTCTTCCGAAGAGATTGGCACTCGGCGCCGCAACGGGTCTGGCCGCAGCTCTAATTAAACTTAATGCAACCTCATTAGCCGGCATTCTAATGGCTACAGTATCAAGTCCGGCAGTAACTATATCCGGGACGATTTCAGATTTTTTAAGAACGAGTGTCAATGGACCCGGCCAGAATTCACGAACTAATTCGTGCCCTGTATCAGGGATACGTTTTGTCAATTTGAATAAATCATTTTTCTCGGCAATATGAACAATCAATGGGTCATCTAACGGCCTATTTTTGGCTTCAAAAATCTTAGCCACTGCCTTGGGATTAAGTGCATCAGCACCCAGCCCATAAACAGTCTCCGTAGGAAATGCAGCCAACCCGCCTTCTTTGATTATCCCGGCCGCTTTGTTAATTTTATCTTGTTCTATATTATCAGTTTTTATCTTTAATACTTCTGTCATTTAGTTTATTGGGGCGTTAGCGACCCATAAGCCTATGCATGAAATTCGTCCCAAGGAGTACCATTTATCATGAAAATTATCAATTTTTTTCCTTTTCTGGGGTTATCGGGACTTATTTTACGAGTTTGGAGGCTATCGCTACGACGTGTTTTCCCTGAAATCGTGCTGCATCCAGCTCATTCTTACTCGGCATGCGCTCTCCCTCGCTGCCGGCGATAGTTGACGTCCCGTAGGGGGAACCTCCGGTAATTTCATCGGTCCGCATCTGGCCCTGAAAGGTATATGGTAAGCCTACGATAATCATCCCTTGATGGAGCAGCGTGATATGAAAACTAAGTATAGTAGATTCCTGGCCGCCATGCTGCGTAGCAGAGCTCGTAAATACGCTTCCTGCCTTGCCAACAAGTGCACCAGACATCCATAGCCTGCCGGTAGCGTCAAGGAACTGGCGCATCTGGCCGCACATATTCCCAAATCTCGTCGGTGTGCCAAAGATGATTGCATCTGCAGAAGCTAACTCATCCACAGTGCATACCGGGACATGGGCAAATAATTTCTGTGGTTCAATTGCCCCCATTTTCTTTAGAATTTCTGCTGATAGCGTCTCAGGAACACGCCGCATTTCCACTACTGCCCCTTTCACTTCCTTAGCACCTTCTGCAACAGCCTCTGCCAGACTGTGAATATGTCCATACATGGAATAGTAAACAACTAATACTTTCATAGTCCTTTACCTCCTTTCTAACCCCTGTAAAACCTGTTTCCTCTGCCAATCAAATTTTTGGGTTTGAGGAATACCTCTTGTTCCTTGCTTTTGACGGTATGTCCAAGCCTGTAAGATTGAACACCATGTTTATTGAATATCTTCTCGCATTGTTCCACATCCTTTGTTTCCACAACTATGCAAAATCCAATACCCATGTTAAAGACCTGGAACATTTCTTCATCTACTATATTGCCAAGTTTCTGGAGCATAGAGAATATGGGTTGAGGCTCTGGTAGATAATCAATTACAAAACTTATGTCCTTCTTTTCTACTCTCAGCAGATTTAGCAAGCCATCGCTCGTAATGTGTGCCAATGACTTGACGCCAATTCCGGCATTCAATATCTCTATTATTTCAGGGACATATATGTGTGTCGGCTCAAGTAATTCATCTCCTAATGTCCTGCCTAATTCCTTAAAATACTTATCTACCTTCAGACCATTCTTATCAAAAAGGACATTTCGCGCCAGTGTCAATCCGTTACTATGGATGCCGCTTGACCTCAAGCCTAATATTGTGTCTCCTTCTTTAAGATTCCTTCCTATTATTATCTTATCAAGCCCGACTAATCCCACGGCAGCGCCGGCAATATCAAACCCATAACCTTCCTTTGCCCCTTTTATCATCTCCTTTATCTGGGCTACTTCTCCGCCAGGGATATTGATTCTTGCGAGCCGGGCACCTTCGTCAAGTCCTTTCCCTATTTCTTCAAACAACCTCGCATTAGGCTCCTGAACAGCAATGTAATCCACCATTGATATTGGTTCAGCACCAACGCAAAGGATGTCATTGACATTCATAGCGATACAATCAATCCCAATCGTATCATACTTATCCATTAACTGGGCAACGATAAGTTTTGTGCCGACTCCATCAGTTGAAAAGGCTAAGCCCATATTATGCCCTATGTCAAGGACATTGGCAAAATAGCCTGATTCCAACCGAACCTCACCCATGCCTTTTCTATATTTTTCAGTCCTGCCAACCCATTTTAAAAGGTGTGATAAGGCAGATTCTTCTTTCTGGGTATCTACTCCGTAATTTGTATATAGTTCCATATCCTACCTGCAGATTGAGATTATCTTATTTATGGCATTTACGTATGCCTTGGCACTTGCCTCTATAATGTCTGTGCTTGAACCCCTGCCTACAACAGTCCTGTCACGAGCCGTTACCCGAACAGTCACTTCACCCACTGCATCCTTCCCGCCAGTAACTGCCTTTAGCGAATAATCTGTAAGTTTGCCTTTTATTCCTGTAATCTTATCTATCGCCTTATAGCAGGCATCTACAGGCCCATCTCCACAGGCAGCTTCCTGGAATACATCTCCCTTTTTATTCAAGCGTATGGTGGCAGTAGGTATAGTCTGGGTTCCGCTGATTGTGTGGACATATTCTAAATGATATACCTCAGGCACGGTGGTAAGTTCTTCTTCCACAATAGCATACAGGTCTTCTTCAAATACCTCTTTCTTCTTGTCTGCAAGCACCTTGAATTTTTCATATGCACTCTCAAGGGATTCCTCACTTAATTTATATCCCAGTTCCTTTAACTTGTGGTCCAATGCATGCCTGCCGGAACGGCTCGTCAGGATAATCTTACTCTCTGTAAGCCCTACAGATTCCGGCTTCATAATTTCAAATGTGGTGCGCTCTTTCAATATCCCATCCTGATGGATACCCGAACTGTGGGCAAATGCATTAGCGCCGACTATCGCCTTATTTGGCTGGACAACTATTCCCGTAATATGTACAACCAGCCTGCTCGCCTTGATAATCTCCTTCGTATGGACGCCGGTAACATAGTCTCTGAACAAATCATATCGGGTCTTCAATGCCATAACTATCTCTTCAACAGAGGCATTGCCTGCCCGTTCTCCTATGCCGTTTATAGTACATTCTATCTGCCTGGCTCCATTTATGATGGCTGACAGGGAATTGGCTGTCGCCAGACCAAGGTCATTATGGCAGTGCACGCTAATCTTTGCCTTTTTTATATTGGCTACCTTATTACAAATATTTCTTATCAACCTTCCAAACTCTTCAGGGATAGCATAGCCGACTGTGTCAGGTATATTTACCGTAGTAGCGCCTACATCAATCGTCTTCTCTATAATTTCACAGAGGAAATCAAATTCACTCCTCGTAGCATCCATTGCAGAGAACTCCACATCCTTTGTGTGGCTTCTGGCAATCCGGACAGCCTCTTGTGCCATCTTCAATACCTCATCAGGTGTTTTCTTCATCTGATGCTTGATATGTATAGGTGACGTGCCGATAAACGTATGTATCCTCGGCTTTTTAGCGAATCTCACAGCCTCCCAGCACCTGTCTATGTCCTTCCTCAATGCGCGTGCAAGTCCTGCTATGACAGGTCCGTCCACTTCTCTTGAGATTAATTTCACTGCTTCAAAATCCCCGAGAGAGGAGATTGGGAAACCTGCTTCTATAACATCCACCCCGAGCCGGGCCAATTGCTTGGCAATTTCAACTTTTTCTTTTATCCCAAGACTTGCGCCCGGAGATTGTTCCCCATCCCGTAACGTGGTATCAAATATAACTATCTTTTCACTCATATTACTTCCGTCCAATCCAGCTCATCATCTCTCTCAACTTCCTGCCAACTATTTCTATAATGTGGTTATTATCCCGCCGCATAAGTGCATTGAAGACGGGGCGCCCTGCTTTGTTTTCCGTAATCCATTCCCTTGCAAATTCACCTGATTGAATCTCGGATAGGATTTTTTTCATCTCGTTTCTTGCCCTATCATCTATGATGCGCCTTCCCCTCGTAATATCCCCATATTTTGCAGTATCAGAAACCCTGGAGCGCATACCCTGTATGCCGCCCTCATAGATTAAATCTACAATAAGTTTTAACTCATGCAGGCATTCAAAATAGGCTATCTCAGGTTGATACCCTGCACTAACGAGGGTCTCAAACCCTGCCTTTATCAATTCACTCGCCCCGCCGCACAGGACAGACTGTTCGCCAAACAGGTCGGTCTCTGTCTCTTCAGCAAACGTAGTCTCCAGAACCCCTGCACGGGTTCCTCCTATACCTTTTGCATACGCCAACGCTATCTGCAGTGCCTTTCCTGTATATTCCTGAAAGACTCCCACCAAACACGGCACGCCCCTGCCTTCTTCGTATTGCCTCCTCACTAATGCACCAGGCCCTTTAGGGGCAACGAGGAATACGTCTATCTCTTTTGGCGGCACTATCTGGCCATAGTGAATATTAAATCCATGGGAGAATGCCAATGCATCACCTTTTTCCAGATGCGGGGCTATGTCCTTTTTATAGACATCAGCCTGCAAATGGTCCTGGATAAGTATCTGGATAATATCAGCCTCTTTTGCCGCCTGACTTGCAGGCACAGGAGAAAAACCATCCTTCTTCGCCTGTTCCCAGTTTGGCCCGCCCTCTCTCTGAGCAACAATCACGTCTAATCCGCTGTCACGCAGGTTCAATGCCTGTCCCCTGCCCTGTATGCCATATCCTATTATTGCAATCTTCTTACCCTTGAGTATGTCTAAATCCGCATCCTTATCATAAAACATAGTAGCCATTCCTTTATACTCCTTTCCTATTTTGCCATTGCTATCTTACCGGTCCTCACCATCTCTTTTATACCAAAAGGCTTTAAAAATTCCAATACCTCGCCAATCTCTTTTTCGTCACCTGTCATCTCAATAGTCCATGACCCGTCTTCCTTAGATAAAATCTTTACCGGAAATTTTCTCAGGAATTCTTCAACCCCTGGACTTTGTTTGGAATCTACATTCATCTTAAATAATATCAGTTCCCTGTCAACGAATTCATTCTTTGTAAGGTCATGCACCTTAATCACGTCAATTAATTTATTTAACTGCTTCATAACCTGTTCCAGTATCCTGTCATCACCGCGGACGACTATAGTCATCCTGGACATGGTTGGGTCCTCTGTCTCGCCAACTGCCAGGCTATCTATATTAAAACCCCTGGCACTGAATAATCCTGATATGCGGGACAGGACGCCAAAATGATTTTCAACTAATACAGATATTACATGTCTCACGCCAACCCCCCTATCATCTTATTTATGGCCTTACCTGCCGGGACCATAGGATAGACGTTTGCCTCCTCTTCAACTATAAAATCCATAACTACCGTCGTATTGGTAGAAAATGCCTTCTTAAGGGCGGGGCGGACTTCTTCTTTCTTCTTGACCCTGAGCCCCATTGCGCCGTAAGACTCTGCCAGTTTAACAAAGTCAGGGACATAGTAAGGACACTCTTCTGATGGCTCGTTACATTTTAGAGGACACGAAGGCCTCTTTGTAAGGCAGCTATACGAATACCTCTTCCCATAGAATAGTTCCTGCCATTGCCGGACCATGCCCAGATGGCGGTTATTTAGAATTGCCACCTTGACCGGGACCTTATTAATCACTGCTGTAGCAAGCTCCTGGACATTCATCTGGAAAGAGCCGTCCCCTGCAATGTCTATAACGAGCCTGTCAGGGCAGCCTAACTGCGCCCCAATCGCAGCAGGAAAGCCATACCCCATAGTCCCCAATCCGCCGCTTGATATAAAACTCCTCGGCTTCGCATACTTATAGAACTGTGCAGCCCACATCTGATTCTGCCCAACCTCAGTACAGATAATAGCATCCCCCTTTGTCATCTCATAGATCTGTTCCACTACATACTGGGGCTTTAATTTGCTATCCTCTTTGTATTGCAACGGGTATTTTTCTTGCCACATATGGATTTGCTTAAGCCATGCTGAGGTATCAGGCTTAGTGACAATCTTGTTTAATTCCTTCAGTATATTCCTGGCATCGCCAACGATGGGTATATCCACCTGGATATTCTTACTTATAGAAGCCGGGTCAATATCTATGTGTATAATCTTGGCAAGAGGTGCAAATTCGTCAAGTTTTCCTGTGACCCTGTCATCAAACCTTGCGCCGATAGCAATGATAAGGTCTGAGTCCATAATGGCGTTATTGGCACATACGGTGCCGTGCATTCCGAGCATACCAACAAAGAGATTGTGCATCCCCGGGAACCCGCCTAATCCGAGAAGGGTTGTAGTAACGGGCGTCTCTATCTTCTCAGCAAATTCCCGCAGTTCCTCTGCTGCACCTGACAGTATCACCCCGCCACCTGCATAGATGATAGGTCTCTTGCTCTGCGATATAGCCTTGGCAGCCCTCTTTATCTGTCCCGGGTGGCCATAATAGGTCGGATTATATCCGCGGATAGAAATTTCTTCAGGTAAATCAGAATCTGTTTCTTGCAGGGCTACGTCCA
>CAYVEO010000089.1:0-7654 GCA_964449965.1 uncultured Planctomycetia bacterium | reverse complement strand
ATATTGAACGAGGTGCCTGCGTTTGAGCAGATAGTGGAGGGGATTAAGGCAGGATTTAACGTGGTTATGATGGACACCTCAAAATTTTCATTTAAGAGGAATTTAGATATTACGAAGAAGATAGTAAAGATTGCTCATCCTAAAGGGGTTTCTGTAGAGGCAGAATTAGGCGAGTTACCTATGGCTAAGAATGGTGCATTTGATATTGGTTCAGATAATAAGACGGACCCAGAAGAGGCTGCTATATTTGCGGAAGAGACTGGTGTAGATGCGTTGTCAGTATCTATTGGCAATGTGCATGTGTTGACTAAGGGTAAGGCGAGGATAGATTTAAAGAGGCTAAAGGAGATAGGGGAGAGGGTTAATATTTCTCTCGTGATACATGGCGGGACAGGTTTCCCTGCAGATGCAGTGAGAAAGGTAATTAAACTTGGGGTTTGTAAGTTTAATGTGGGGACGATATTGAAAAAGATTTATCTTGAAGAGATAAAGAAAGATGTAAGTAAGATAAATGAGTTGAGTCAGATACAACAATTGGTCGGGTCAAGGGGGAATAAGGATATACTTCATAAAGCCACACTTGAGATGAAGGAAAAGGTCAAGTATTTCATGAGGCTTTATGGTTCCTATGGTAAGGCTTAAAAATTTTCAAAATTTTTCGAGGCAATTCCCTTGTAAAAATAGCGACGAAGAAATGAGTCCAAGAAAAGAATTTTACCCCAAAAGCTGCGACTGAGCGAGGTAAGAGGATAGGTTAAAATCCGGAAATTCACCCCAAGTGTAATCAGGGCAATGCGTTAGTAGACCAGATAAAAGAGATGTTACCTGAGTATGGGAAATACCTTGGGATAGATTCAAAGGGAGTCCATTCGGCAGGTAGAGATAGAGGAAAGGAAGGGCGAGACGGACGTAGAGATATAGAAGCAGATTGGGGGGTAAAGGAATACAAAGGAAAGCGAGAAGATGGGACGATGTGGGAGAAGGTAGTAAAGTGGTTTGGATACAAGATACATCTATTGGCAGATACAGAGAATGAGATACCAATAGCCTACAAAGTAACGAAAGCCTCAGTCAATGATAGTCCGATATTAAAAGAGCTAATGAATGAGACAAAAGAAAAGCATTCCCAGGTAATAGAAGGAGCGAAAGAATTGACAGCAGATATGGGATATGATTCAGAGGGAAACAATAAGATTTTGTGGGATGAATACAAGATAGAGCCGATAATAGATCCGCCACAGGCGGATGGAAGGACGAAGAAGAGACGCGGCCATTAAATCCAGATAAGGCAGATAATATAGTATATGATTTTGAAGGTAATATATACTGTTATTGTCCAGAGAGCGAGAAACGACGGACAATGGCATATGTAGGATTTGAGTGGGATAGAGGGACATTGCAGTATTGCAAGAGGTGTAGTATGAGAAACCGTATGAGTATTCGAGACCGCGTGGTGCAGAGTGCACTGAAAGTTCATTCTTGAGTCTGATTTTCAGGACGGGTCGTATGGTTACATACCCAAACGGACAGCCCATGCAGCAATGAATAGAGTAGGGAATGCAGTTGTGCATAACAAGACACAAGTCATTGAATACTATAGGATGTTGAGCGACAATTATAAAAATAATTGTCGCTCATCAATAGGAAATTCCTTTTTAAGTTGTTGTATTCAAATAGGTTAAAAAATGGGTTGAATTAGACAGATAGATATGATATAAGATTGATATGCCCAAAAATAAGGGTAAGGAAGGGTTCTGGCATGAATATAAATGATAAGAAACTGGCAGGATTAAAATCCAAATATAATGGTTATATATCAGGCAAAAAAATAGACGGATTCTTTGACGAATTCGGGATAAAATTTGCAGCAGGTCACTGGTGTGCAGGGGATTTTGCAGACAGGTTTGCACCGGTAGGTTATATGAGTGACGACCCGGATTTTAAACACGGGACAGCCGCCCAGATAGAACGCGTTGCAAAGGCAGGCATTAAGGGGATAGAATTTAGTGAATCCCTTTTCATAGACGAGAATTTCAAAAAGGACCCAGGTAAAATCCGGGAGGCAAAAGATGCTCTCAAAAGAAATGGGGTCATCCCTACCAATATGAATACCAATCTATTTACCCATCCCAAGTGGAAATTGGGCGGTGTTACAAATCCGGATAAGAAGGTTCGTGAAGATGCAATCCAGATATGTATGCAGGGCATTGAGATTGCCATGGAGGTAGGCTGTTCGAGTTATTCTCTCTGGCCTGGTTCAGACGGGTGGGATTATAACTTTGAGGTAAATTATGGGAAATTATTAGATAGATTCGTTGATGCCTGTATCAAGGTGAATAAGAGGGCCAAGGAAGCCGGGCTTGTGTTCGGGATTGAGGCGAAACTACATGAGCCGAGAGAAGGAAATATGGTCATATCTACTACACCTAAGGCAGCTTTAATAGCCAAACATGTCAATGAAGAATGCGGCGGCAAGAACATGGGTGTCTGTATAGACTATGGCCATGAGCAGATGTATGGGAATGAGCCGGCAGATAATCTTTATACATTGAAGAGATTCGGAGTGCCTATTGTCAACTTCCATATCAATAATGCCAAGTTCCATTCCAATGACGAGGACAGGGTTACAGGCACAGGCGACAACTGGCGGATGGCAGACTTTTGTTATGGAGCTATTGATACAGGTTACTCAGGATGGTTTGGCGAGGACCAGTTTACCTACAGGATGGAACCTGTCAAGGCAATGTCACTTTCCAGGGAGATATTCGCAAATATAATGAAGAAGGCTCTTGAGATTTATGCAAGAAAAAGGGAGCTGGAAAAGGCACAAGAGACAGGGGATGCAGGGGAAACGATAGACGTAGTAAAACGAATACTAATTTAATAGTACTAGAAAATTCCTTTTTTGGAAATGTCGGAGACCTTCAAATATCCAGATTCTGGAAGGCTAAGGTTTTTCGCTAGATGGGGATGATTTAAATCTTTGGAAGGGGGCATAGGTATCTATGAAATTGAAACACAATGTTGCATTGATTACTGGTGCAGGCCAGGGCATAGGCGAGGCTATTGCTGTTGCGCTTGCAGGGGAAGGCTGTGATGTAGCGGTGAATGACCTCAGTGCTGATAATGCTAAGGGTGTATCAGATAAAATAAAAGCCATGGGCAGGGACTCTATATATATACCAGGGGATGTGAGTAAGAGTGAATTTGTCAATAAGATGGTCAGGATGATGACTAAAAGATTCAAAAAGATAAACATACTGGTCAATAACGCCGGCATTACGAGGTCTGCCCACATACTTAAACTGACTGAAGAAATATGGGACCTTACGATGAACGTAAATCTCAAGAGCTCATTTCTGTGCTCTAAGGCTGTTGCCCCTATCATGATTAAGCAGAAAAAGGCTTATCCTGAGAGCACAGCAAAGATAATCAATATGAGCTCAAAGTCCGGCAAGCAGGGTGGTTTGTGGCTTGGAGCCTATTGCGCATCCAAATTCGGAGTGATAGGTTTTACCCAGAGTTTAGCATTAGATCTCGCCCCTTATAAGATAAATGTAAATGCGGTATGTCCAGGGATTGTATTTACACCGCTGTGGGACAGACTGCAAAAGGAGTATGGCAGGAAACTTGGCATACCTGAATCCAGGGTAAGAGACTATTACGTTAAGAAGATACCTCTCGGAAGGGAAGTGATGACTGAAGATGTGGCAAGACTCGTGATATTTCTTGCATCCCGTGAATCTGACTATATGACAGGCCAATCTGTCAACATTACTGGCGGTCAGGAGATGAGATAGATTTTCAAAAAAACATATGGATATCAAACGCGAAATAGAAAAACTGCGTGATGGAATTTTGTATCACAATTACAGATACTACGTGTTAGATTTACCCGAAATATCCGATGCCGAATATGACAGGCTGATTAGGAGGATTGAAGAACTTGAAAAAAACATCCCGGACTCATCATGCCGGATTCTCCCACTCAGCGTATAGGCGTCCCTCACTAGTCAGACCTGTTCCCATTAAAATCTTGAGTAGAACGGGATAAACAATCGGTAAATTGGGGAATTATCAATAATTGGAGGGTTAGAATGAGAGCAGTTGAAATTAGCGGACTTATTGAAGAAGGCATGTGGAATTACGGCGATATTTTTTCTGGAAAGGTGAAAAAAGTTTTTGGAGGACCACGGATTAAAGAAATGATTACAGTAGAAAAAGAGGGTTGCAGCGCCCATCGTATAGACTTTTCCATCCTTACTGGAACTTACATGGAAACAGGTGCTCATCTTCTTTCCGGGGTAAGGACTGTGGATGAAGTATCTTTAAAGGAACTGTTTTTGGAAGCGGTGATTATTAAACTTTCCAAAGGGCCGCGTGAACATATTACCTTAGAAGACCTGGAAAATTGCCGTGTAGAAGTAAAGGAGAGAGACGCGCTCATAATCTATACCGGGTGGTACAAGATGTGGAATAAGAAAGGTTTTATCCTGAATTCCCCGCATTTTGAGGCGAAAGCCATGGATTGGATAGTAGATAGAAAAATTAAACTCCTGGCAGGGGATACTCCATGTTACGATGATATAAGGGACCCCAGGGATTCTAATGAACTTCCCCAACTTCACAAACTCTACTGTCATGGAGCCTTGATTTTGGCTCCTGTAATCAACGGAGACAAGGTGAAAGCCGGAAGGGCAAAACTCATAGTCTTTCCGCTTAAAATCAAAGGAGTATGCGCCTCTCCTGCCAGAGCTATTTTAATCTGGGAGCATTAAAGTTGAAAAAAGAACAATTGGGTACGCCTGCGGCTAGGGGGAAAGTATTATGAAGCAGGAGAGATAGCTGGGGCGAGTGAGTTAAGGATGTTTTTCAAGATAACATTGCCATTAAGTAAGCCACGATCCAAATGCGGCTCATGAAGAAATTGTTGTTATGATAACTGACCCAGATGAGGCAATGGAATTTAGCGTATATGGAGAAATGGAGAAGATATGAAAATATATTTAACACCGGGGTTTCATTCTGATGTAATATGGTCAGAGGACCAGAGGGACTATGCTGTGTCTCTACTGGGAAATGTGAGACAGAACCTGGGAATCTGCCGCATAGACCCTGACTATGGGGTATTCCTTCACGAACTTACATACTTAAGGCCCTATCTTGATGCGTATCCTGAGGAACGGGATTATATACGCCAACTCATCAAAGATGGCAGAATAGGGACTGGCGGCTCTCACAGCCAGCCTGCAGAGGCCTTAATCTCTGGAGAAGGACTGATTAGAAATATCCTGTATGGAAGACTTTTTAGTGAAAAATTCCTGAATAGTTCACCCTGTATCTATATGCCATGGGACGTATTTGGACATTGTTCCCAGTTAGCACAAATTCTAACCAAGTCCCGTTTTACTGGCTGTATATGGTCTAAGGATATTAGGGGTGTACATCCTATATTCTGGCACGAGGCTCTGGATGGTAGTAAACTCGTGTTCAGGAGGGTAATGTATAGTTTCTGGCCACCTCTTTCAGAAAAAGAATGTCTTAAACGTTTTGAAAGGCTGGCTAAAGAACTGACATCTTACGGGCTGCACTCTGACTTAAGATTAGACTGTGCGGATTTTAAACCACCAACTGCGTGGATGGCAGGAAGATGCATGGAATTGAAAAAAGGGGATTGTCCTGTTATAGTGAGTGGTACGGCCCACGAGCAGTTCTTTAATGAAGTCCATAGCCAGGTTAAAGAAGACGGATTGGCTCTCCCTGTTAGCACACGTGACTATGAATGGTACCATCAAGGGACAGGTTTAACCCGCATAGAATTCAAGATTGGAAACCGCATAGGTGAAAACATACTAAGTGACGCTGAGAAGTTTGCAACTATTGCCTCATATTTAGGTGCAAAATATCCAGATAAAGCAATAGACAAGGCATGGAGGCAACTTTTATTTAACCAGCATCATGATGGCATTACAGGTCCATGCTGTGACCGTGCCTATTTAGACCTTATGCTCGGCTTTCGTGAGGCATTAGAGCTTGCATCAGGCGTCACGGTTAACTCACTCATTTATTTAGGACAGTTCATATCAACCGGGAATAAACAAGATAGAATCCCGATAGCAGTATTTAATTCCCTTAACTGGGAACGCACAGATATTACCAAAGTAGATGTCAATTTTCCTTCGCCGGTTCTGGGTTTTAGGATTGAAGATTCCCAAGGTAAGGCTGTACCATGCCAGATAGAAAATATCAAGCGAAAGAAGGGAAAGGTTATATCCTGTAAAATTGCCTTTATTGCCTCTCATATCCCTTCTTTAGGATATAAGGTCTATTATCTTGTGCCAGAGAAAGAGAAGATGAATTCTCCTGTAATAGAAAAGGGATACTGTATAGAGAATGAATTCTTCCGTATTGAAGCAGATGAGAAGTTGGGTGGTGGGATAAGAATCTATGATAAAGTTGCCCAAAAAGATGTCTTGAGCGGCATAGGAAATGAAATTGTAATATTAGGTGAAGACCCTAACCGCAAAGAACCTCCATGGGAGGTATGGACTACTGGTAAGAAAACCTTCTCACACAATGAAAAGGCAAAGGTAGAGGTATTAAGGGGTAGTGTGTGTCTTAAGTTAATCATCCGTGCTAAGGGGACAAATTATTCTCGCTATCAGGAGATAATACTTTATCATGGGATACGCCGTATAGATTTTGTGACCTCTCTTCAAGATTATAAAGGAAAGGATGAAATCTTTACCGTTACTTTTCCTGCTCAGGTAGAGGGTGGAGAGCCGGTATTTGAAGACAGGTTTGGATGTATTGTAAAGAAAAAGAGCAAAGGTTATCTTGACTTTCGGACCCATAGCTGGAATAACTTTTCAGACTGTGGACTTGGCAGGGCATACCAATGGGTTGATTTGAGCAATTCAGGACGACTGGTATTTAAGGAAAGTGATAAAGTTAAATCCTCATGGGCATGGGGTAAGATTGGGTTCGTTATCGGGCATGACCAGGACCTGGTAAAATCTGCTGAACTCCTGCAACAAGCCCTGATAAAGAATGGCATTACCTCAACTATATTCTTTGATGACTGTGACAGGGAGAGGCGGAAAAAGCTTCCTTTTGAAGACAATACCTTTCCGCAAAAAGACCTGAATGAAGACTTGAAATGGGGAACCTCATTCAGAATTATCCTGGATTCCGGGAATAAAAACAGGTATTGCACCAGGCTCTTGAAGTCCATACCCACTAAATCAAAAGAAACAATACTATCCCTCCTGAAAAAGGAAGGGCTTGCAATCTCATTTCTACTGGATAAGGACATCCCTTCAGGCTGGACTCCCTTACCAACACTTCTTGTCATGTGTTCAGATACAGAGAAACTAAGGTCTAAAATAGAAGGCTTCTGCCGGGAATTAAAGACCAATGGTGATATTACGTTGCCAGGAGATTCTGACCTTACAGGTATTCATCAGGAAGTAGAAGACTATGGCGTTGCCTTATTAAATCATGGGAATGTGCTGAATTCTGTGGAAAAGGATGGCAGTTTGGTCCTCTTCTTAATGCACACCTCTTCCTGGGGATTAACCAAATGGGGGAAAGACAGGCTTCCTTTCTTTTTAGTCCCGGAGCATAAGACACACCAGTTCTTCTATTCCTTATA
>CAYVEO010000088.1:0-8089 GCA_964449965.1 uncultured Planctomycetia bacterium | reverse complement strand
ACAAGGAACAGTCAAGAAAATAGAAAAAGAGGAAAGTAAAAATCCATAAAAAGGAAACAATAGGAAATTTTATTATTGAAAGAAATTGTTAGACTTATAATACTTTTATTATTACTATCTTTAGTGCCTGTTTTATGTGAATTAAAAGCTGAAATAACAGACGATAAAGAATTCGACGATTTCACTGCATATTATTACCTGAATCCCCAGCCAGATAAAATTCCACAAGCCCTGAAGTATTTTCTTAAATCCAGTCTGTTTAGAGGCAATATAAATACTAATGATCACGTTATAGAGATGGTTTCTTATTTCTTTGGTAGGGTGGCTAATATTAATCCTCATTTGGTCAGAGAATATGAGAAATACTATGATTCAGAATACAATTGAAGTTAATGCACAAAATATCTGGTATAAACTGGAGGAAGGAGACATAAACTGGTAGATGTTAGATCTATGAATCTCAAAAAAAGATTGAAACCATCTTTGTTTCTTATATTAATAATACTATCTTTACTAACAGCAGTTGTTATTTCTGAAGTGCAAACTGATAGTCATGATTATTGGACTAGATTTGGGTTATGCTCTCGTAATAGGGGTCGTTTGTATTCCGGTATATCTTGGCATATACGAGAATACGGGATATTTCCTAACAAAGATGAACTCGCCGGATTAATTAAGTGGCCAGGAGCGGAAAAATATGTCTCGTGGTGTCCTCTAACCAAGGTAGATTATGTCTATAATCATCCTGAAGTTACATCACAGGATAATTTTATAGTTTTCTATTGCCCTGTTCATACACATATTAAAATAAAAAAGGAGGACTTTAATAGAGTAATATGCGACAGGAATTTGGAATCTTTAGCTTATGGAATACATGACTATGTGAAGGAGAATAGTAAATTCCCTATTCAAATGAAAGAGATTCCTGAAGAGAGTGAGTTTGGTAGAAGAACTTATTATTGTCCTTTAACCAAGGTAAATTATGTATATAATCAACCTAAAGACACATCGCCAGATAATTTTGTAGTTTTATCTTGTCCTGTTCATACACCTATGTATGATATAAAAATAGAAAAAGGCTTAATAGATAAGTTAGGTATAGAAAAATAGTGTGATTTCCGCATAACATATTAACATTGTTATGGATTTAGATATTACTCAGTGGGATATGAACTGGTAGATGATTAGAGTAAATTTTCAAAAAATCCTGAAACCGTTTTTATTTATCATAATACTGTTACTTTTAATAATATTAATGGCAGGAATTTTTAATAAAACATGGGAGAAGATAGGCTTTAGAGAAGAATATTTGAATATGATAGAATTAATGGCATGTTATAATAACATGGAACGTTTAGTATTTGGAATATCTGAGTATATGCAAGATTATGGTGAATTTCCTGCTCATATAAAAGATATTCCTGAAAAAAGCGAATGGTGGAAATATACAGTTTGGTGTCCTATAAGTATGAGTAGAAATTATATTTATAATCAACCCAAGAATACATCGCCAGATAATTTTGTAGTTTTATCTTGTCCTGTTCATACTCCTGAGTATAATATTAAAATAGAAAAGTGGAGGTTTAACAAAAAAGAAATAAAATAGAAAAAAGGATAACCTATTTATCTTATAGTTTCAACAAAGTTTATTAATCTATATTATTTGGTGGACAAAGAATAAAGGTGTATTAATGAAACCATTAGTATTTAGGGGGAGGAGGCATGAAATGAAAAAAACTATTTTATTTATTTGTCTTGCTGTATCTTTATTGCTAAACGGTTGTGAAACCACAGGGCTCTCTTTAAGAGAAAATAAAACAGTTAATTATCCATCTTATCTTTATAGTTTGTATGATGAGGAATTTACAAAAGGCAATATTCAAGTGACTTTAAATCCTGAAATCGTTTTAAAGTTACCCATAACCTTAGCTGTTGCCCAGGTAGGAGAATATGGACCACCTCAGGGATTGATGGATTATTTAAAGAGCCAGACAATCTTATTTAAAGAGGTAAAGGGTATTCCTGCTATATCTGATACCTCATCCAGGGAAGCCACAACAGAAACTGTTAAAAACCAGATTCATAAAATGCGGAGATTTGCTGCTGATCTTGGTATGCATTATCTCTTTCTTTATGGCGGTTCTATAGATTTTAGCGATAGAAGTGGGGCAGGCACGATCGTAGATTGGACTCTACTTGGCGCATATATTATACCCACACATGAAATAAAAGCACGGGGTAAGGCATCAGGTGCTTTAATAGATGTAGAGAAGGGTAAAGTAGTTTTCCTGGTTGATGCAGAGTTGTCTACAAAAGAAATGGCTTCAACTATACAATCTAATTCCAAACAGGATGAGGTGGTTGAAAAACTAAGGATAGATGTAATTGAAAGATTAGGTCACAACTTCATTGACAAGTTAAGTAGAAGAGAATAATAATTAAAGATTATTAATCTATATTTTAGGGACAATAAAAAATGAAATCTTCGTTCCTATCAGTTTTAATTCTATTAATATTTGTTAGCAGGTGTGCAACCGTTAATTGTGCAGATAAAGAAATTTTCACTCTTAAAGATTGTCTCCAGGAAACAACCGATCATAACGGAGAAGAGCATTATTCTGTCTCTGTGGGAGCAGTGGATTATTTCCTGGATAAAATTTCAAAGCATGCAAAAGAATGGCCTTTGAAATTTGATTCTGACGTCCAACGTAAAGAAGTAGAGCATGAGCTCAAATCAATAATTTATATATTAGAGACAGTTTTATCAAATGATGCCAAAAATGAGGGAATATTATGGCGCATTGGATTTGCATACAGTATGGCTTATAATCTTGATTTTCCGGGAAGCGCAGATAAGTGTAATGAATATTTCAAAAACCTTTTGATTTTGAACCCTGAACACCCACAAGGAAACTTTTTCTATGGCGCACATCTGGCAGGAACAGTTACTAAGCAGAAGGAAAGTATATTTTATCTTGAAAAAGCCTTGTCTAATGGGTATGACGAAGCAATATATATGTTAGGCTTTGTATATTTGCATTTACAAGATAACGAAAAAGCAATAAACTATTTTCAGAAATATTTAGACAAATATCCAAAGCATAAGCAAACGAAAGAATTGATTAAAGCAATTAAAGAAGGAAGAGTAAAGTTAAATAAGGAAAAAAGTGTGAAAGGGAACGATTCCAATTAATTGATTGTATACTATCAGGTTTTATAAAAAACAAACTATTTTTAACACATTCTCGCGGATTGGACTGTTGATTAAAGATATTTTATTGTAATTTTTGCTTAACAGATCAATCCAGCGGATTTTGATCGTTAGTTGATAAGTCATTTGCCCTTGACCTAATAGGTTAAGGGCATTTTTCTTATTGACCTTGGGGGGGAATGTGGTATAATTAGACGGTAACAGAAGGGGACATGCGGAAGGGCAAGAATGAAAAATAAAGATAATATGATAGGTATCTCCAAGAGGACAGGGGAATTGGATACTAAAACAATAGATTCCCATCTGAGGGATATTATATCTGGTTATGTGGTCAAACATTACAATTCTGTCCATCTCCCTAAGAAGTCATCTTTTGTCAAAGGCAAGACCAGAATCAATTATGCCGGCAGGGTATATGATGAGAAAGAAATAATCAACCTTGTTAATTCATCATTGGATTACTGGCTAACCAGCGGTTCATACGCAGAAAAACTGGAAAAGCAGTTCAGGGAATTTTATAAATCCAGGAGGTTCCTTCTTGTTAATTCCGGTTCGTCTGCCAATCTGTTAATGGCAGCCGCCTTATGTTCTAACCAGCTTAAGGGTCATCTAAAACAGGGTGATGAGATTATTACCCCTGCCGTAACTTTTCCAACAACACTTACCCCACTGCTTCAATACGGATTGGTCCCTGTCTTTGTTGACTGCGAAGTCGGGACGTATAATATAGATGCAAACAAGATAGAAGGGGCGCTCTCCAAAAGGACAAGGGCAATATTTGTCCCTCACACGTTAGGCAACCCATGCGACATGGATATTATTATGGGTATCGTAAAGAAGCATAAACTATTTTTACTTGAGGATTCCTGTGATGCATTAGGTGCCGCCTTTGACGGTAAGTTGGTAGGGACATTTGGAGATATGTCTTCTTTGAGTTTTTATCCTGCCCATCACATTACAATGGGAGAAGGCGGCGGGGTGAGCATAAACAACCCAGAGATGGTAAAGATAGCACTATCTATAAGGGATTGGGGCAGGGATTGCTGGTGTGAACCCGGTAAGAACAATACATGCGGCAGGAGGTTTGAACAGCAGTGGGGAGAACTGCCTTTTGGGTATGACCATAAATACGTATATTCCAACCTGGGTTATAATTTAAAGGTTACGGATATGCAGGCTGCGGTAGGGTGCGCCCAGTTTGAAAAGATAAACGAGTTTATAGAAAAGAGAAGAAAGAATTTCCAGCAGTATTATTCTTCCTTAAAGGACCTTGAAGAATTTTTGATACTGCCCAGATTTGGTAAAAAGGCAAAGCCATCGTGGTTTGGATTTCCGATAACAGTCCGAAACGGAATAAAGAGAAAATCCCTTATAGAATATCTTGAAGGTTTTAACATAGAGACAAGGCTTGTATTTGCCGGAAACATATTAAAACAGCCCGGATTCAAGGGCATACCTCACAGGGTGCACGGGAATCTGAAAAATACAGACAGGGTTATGAATGATACCTTCTTTTTGGGGGTCTATCCGGGACTAACAGGTGAGATGATAGGATTCATAGTGGAGAAGATAAGGGATTTTGTCAGTGCCTGATAATCCAACCATAGCAATCTTTACGCATACCCAGTACAAGGATGGTGTGCCTATTTACGGGCCGCCTGACAATGTCAGAGACTATTTGAGAAATTATTATAAAGGTAATGTCCTGTACCTTCAACATTCCCTCTACAAAGGGGACGGTTCTATTTTAAACCTCTATAAGAATGGAACTACGGAGATTATATGCCGGTACGATTTTCACAAGAATTTGCCTAATGTCCTAAGATACGTCATAGACCTCTTCTTCTCTATTAAATTATTTCTAAACTCCGGAAAGATACCGGTAATTATTGCCGTTGACCCGTTAAATTTTCTTTACGCATTTTTGCTGAAAAAAACCGGCAGGGTTAAGAAGATAGTATTTTATACCCTGGATTACGGATACAAAAGATTTGACAACTCTGTTTTGAACAGGGTTTATCATTCCTTAGATAGATTTGCCGCAAGGAGGTCTGATGAATCCTGGAGTTCGTGTAAAGGGATAGTTGACGTTAGAAGAAAACAGGGGATTGAAGAATCCCGGAATATTTATATACCGAATTCTCCCATCTTTCACGGTGTTACCGTAAAATCCATGAATGAGATTAACAGGTTATCTCTTGTATGCGTCTTTTCAAATTATCTTCAGGTGGATTTTAAGATAATCTTTGATGCGATGGAGGTGCTGCTCATGGAATTTCCGGACGTGAGATTGAAATTGATAGGGAGGGGCGATTTCAGGAGCAGGATTGAAGGTCTGGCAGGCAATAAAAACATACTGAATAATATTGAATTTCTGGATGTCCATTCCCACACAGAGGCATTGAATGAGGTTTCAAGATGTGCCATAGGGCTTGAATGTAATACCCAGACCCTCGCATGGAACGAATTCAGAGAGCCAATCAAAATCAGGGAATATATAGCATTTGGACTGCCTGTCATTTCAAAGCCCGGGCATGGACTTGTTGATGAGATAGCAAACGAAGGGATAGGGTCCATTATTCATAACAAGGATGAATTCGTCCAGGCAGCAAGGACGTTTTTCAGCGATGCAGACTATTATTCCAGAGTGAGAGAGAGAGTCCTTGAGTTAGGTAAGAAATATGATAAGAAAAGGATATTAGATGAGGTCATGGGAGGTCTAACTGGATGAAGATATTATTCGTGCAGTCTGAGTCAGAGAGCATGTCAACAGAGTTATTATCAGCATATCTTAAAAAGAATGGCCATGACGTCCATCTATTCTTTGACCCTAAATTATTCTCTTCTTCTATAATCTCCAATAATTATTTAGGCAGGGTATTTGATATCCGTAAGGCATTGCTCAGGCGGATAAAGGATTTAAATCCGGACATCATAGGATTTTCGGTTATGACAGGGGATTATCAGTGGGCGCTGAATACTGCCTCAACGATAAAGAGCCAATTTGACATACCTATTATATTCGGCGGCATACACGTGACGTCAACTCCTGAGAGAGTCATATCCAAGGATTGCATTGACATGCTCTGTATAGGCGAGGGTGAAGGTCCTTTGCTTGAATTATTAAATTCCATGCAGAATGGCAATGTAGATTATGCGATAAAGAACCTATGGTTCAAATTAGATGGTAAGATAATTAAAAATGAGATGAGGAACCTTGAACAGGACCTGGATAAGTATCCATTCCTTGACAAGGATTTATTTTTTAATGAAATCCCGTTATTGAAAAGATACTATACGACAATCTTCTCAAGGGGATGCTGTTATCACTGCACCTACTGCTGTAATAACGTGTTAAAGGAATTTTATAAGGATAAAGGCAAGTACCTCAGGGTCAGGAGTGTGGGGCATTCCATTAAAGAATTGATAGAGGCTGATAAGAAATACAATCCCAGGCTATACTGTTTTGCAGATGATATGATAACGGCATATAAAGACTGGTTCAGGGAGTTCTCAATAGAATATAAGAAATACATAAATAAACCCTATGTATGTTATACCCATCCTAAGTTCTTAAACGAAGAGATTGGGAGATTAATGAAGGAGTCCAACTGTTTGTGGCTTAATCTGGGTCTTCAGAGTGCATCTGAGAAGACCCGTAAAGAGGTATTGAGGCGCGTTGAGAACAACGATGAGATTAGAAGATGCGCCGATACCTGTAACCGGTTGGGCCTCCGATTCTCCATAGACCATATCTTTGACATACCTTATGAGGGTGAGAAAGAATACGTTGAGGCGATGAACCTGTATGCCGAGATTCATCCCACGATAATAAATACCTTCTATCTTACATATTATCCCATGACAGACATAATAGATACCGCAGTTAAGGCAGGCATACTTAAAGACCAGGACAGGGAAAGGATAGAAGAGGGGGAATATTTCTCCGTGGCTACGTTTAATATCAGCAGCAAGAAAGAGTCTAAAGAGAGAATAAAGACTTTCAATTCATATCTGCTCACTTTTACTTTGATACCATTATTACCCAGGAAACTCGTGAAAAAGATTATAGATAAGGAGTATTACCATCATTTCAAAAAGGTCCCGGGAATATTCATATTATTTATAAAGGCAATCTTAAGGATAAGAATCGGGCAGATTTATTTATATACAGGTGAAGTCAAGAGGCTCATTTTTAACATCTATAGGAATCTGAAACTGAAATGGTTATACAGGTAGAAGAGCCATTAAAGGTATCTGTGATAATTATTAACTGGAATGGAAGGGAATTCATTGAAAGATGTCTTAATTCCATAATAGCCAGTGACATGGACAAATCAGGATATGAAGTTATAGTTGCTGACAACGCCTCAGGCGATAATAGTGCGTCATTGGTAAGAGAAAGGTTCCCGGGGGTGAGGCTCCTTGAATTTAAAGAAAACAATGGGTTCTGTAAAGGCAATAATTTGGCTGCATCATCTGCAAAAGGGAAATACCTCTTTTTTTTGAACAACGATACGAGAATAGAGCCATGGACAATAAGAAAGATGCTGGAGGAGATTGAAGGTGACAGCAGGATTGGAATTTGCGGCTGTAAGATGGTGAATTACAACGGGACTGTCGTGTTTCATACCGGCATTGGTATGGATTTTCTCGGTTATCCAGTAAGGAAGAGGATGCCTTTCTACATAGAGGGTTCTGCCATGATGATAAGGAAGAGCCTGTTTGATGACCTTGGCGGATTTGACGAGGATTATTTTATGTTTCACGAGGATATAGACCTGGCGTGGCGGGTGCAGATTTCAGGGTATAGTATAGGGGTTTCAGAAGATGCTGTTGTCCATCATTATTTAGGCGCAAATGCCGGGGGTGGTGAAT
>CAYVEO010000087.1:0-8091 GCA_964449965.1 uncultured Planctomycetia bacterium | reverse complement strand
TGGCGGGTGCAGATTTCAGGGTATAGTATAGGGGTTTCAGAAGATGCTGTTGTCTATCATTATTTAGGCGCAAATGCCGGGGGTGGTGAATTGACCAAAGAAAATAGATTTATGACAACGACCTTCAGGAGATATTATTGCGAAAGGAACAATATTGCCACCCTTTTAAAAAACTATAGCCTCATATATCTGCTGTTCATTTTCCCTGTCTATCTTTTGATAAGTCTTACAGAATTGTTTATTTTTACTATTACGGGAAAGGTCCCGGTTGTCCGGGCATATTTAAAGGCATACTGGTGGAATATCAGGAATCTTAAACAGACTCTCCGCAAGAGAATCATGGTCCAGAGAAACAGGAAACTGGGCGATTCTGCAATCCTTGCCAGGATGTCTAAAATCCCGGGTAAACTTTTTGTCTTGAGAGAATTTGGTTTCCCAAAGATTAAAGATGCATAATATTCTTATTGTTTATCCAGGTGATATAGTCGGCTATGGAAACAGGGACAGGATAATCAACGTTTGCAAGGCATGGCACAGGCATGGTCATGACGTGTCAATCCTCATGGCCCAGTCAATGGTAGAAGACTTCTCTAAACTTCTACTGAGAGAATCCTTGAATGTCCAGATAATATCCGTCCCCTGGACAAAGGCAATAAAAAAATTAAGCTATATAAAGATAGTCCTTTCTTATATTCCGAGGGCATTATTTGGCTGTATGGTAAAACCGCCTGAGAACGGGATAGTCTATTCCATGACCGGGATAATAACGGAGGTATTACCGTCCTTTGTCTTTAAATTGAGAAGGCGTAAGTTAAAATGGATAGCATTGATAGATAACCTTGTATATCCGCCCGGGGATAACAGAAGAAAACAGGTTGCATTCGTCAAGTTACTTGCATATCTTGGTTTTTTAATAAGTGTCCGGATGTGCCGTAAGGCAGACGTTGTTTTGACCGTTAACGAGGTTGTCCAAAACGGACTCGTCAGCTTAGGCATATCTCGTGATAAGATAATCGTTACCCGAAACGGCATTTTCCTTAAGGACATAGCCTCTGCATCTGCCTTGAGCGAAGTCAAGTATGACGGTGTATTCCTCGGGAGGGTTGACTATTCAAAAGGCATTTTTTCTCTAATTGATATGTGGAAAGAGGCAAGTGATATTTCAGGCAGAAATCTTAAATTGGCAATCGTCGGGAAGGCAGACCATGCAATTGAGGTTAAATTAAAAGAGAAGATACGGGAAAAAGGGCTCGCTGATAATGTAACGTTGCATGGGTATATGTCAGGGATTGATAAATACAGGATTCTTAAAAGTTCAAATTTTTTCGTTTTCCCGAGTATTGACGAAAGCTGGGGGATTGTTCTCATGGAGGCCCTTGCATGCGGGTTGCCTGTGATAGCATATGACCTGGAGGTATACAGGAGCATATATCCCGACGGCATACTGGAAAGGGTTCCTGTCGGAGACATGGTCCGCTTTGCCGCCAGGATACGGGAGGTCGCCTCATGGGCCGGCAGGGATAACCAGTCCAGGCAAAAGAGGATTGACTTTGCAGGTAATTTTGACTGGGAGGATGTGACAGAGCAGGAATATGAGTCAGTTACCGCCAAATTGAATTAGGAGGATAAACCGCTTATGAAAATGCTGTTTGTTATGCCGCTGGCGTATCCTGTCTATTCGTTTCAGATAGCAGCACTGTCTGCCTTTCTGAAGAAGAACGGACATACCGTAGAATTTCTTGAATTAATACTTGATGAAAAGATTACAAATAATGATTTTAGCAGGCTCAAGGCAAAGATAGAATCTTTCATGCCTGATATTATAGGTTTCAGTTCATACGAACTTTCTTTTAGCTGGATTCAGGAATTGTCTGATTTTATAAAAGCCGGATTTAATAATATACCCGTTATCGTAGGGGGCTATCATGCCACACTGGCTCCTGAAGAAGTAATCGCTCACCCTTCCATAGATATGATATGCAGGGGAGAGGGGGAATACGCCCTGCTGGAATTGCTGACTCAAATGTCTAATGGGGTGATAAATAAGAACATTAGCAATATATGGTTTAAAGACGGAAAAGAAATTATCAGGAATGGTATAGGTCCCATGATAACGGATTTAGACAAACTCCCTTTTGTGGACAGGGCAATATATAGAATAGGAGAAGGTGGTAACCAATACCTTGAGATAATGGGCAGCCGCGGATGTCCTTATGAATGCACCAATTGCTGTAATTCTGCGTTCAAAGACCTGTATGGGGATAGAGCCGGATATTTGAGGTTTCGCTCTCCGGACCATATCATCAGTGAGATAGAAGAATGTTTGAGGTGGCACCAGTTTTCCAGGATATTCTTTGAAGATGATACATTTACCGCATCGCTTAAATGGCTGAAAGAATTCAGTGAAAAATACAAGAAAAATGTCAAACTTCCTTTTGTATGCAACGTCAGACCGGAGACAGGCAATTTAGAGAGGTTAGGACTTATAAAAGAGGCAGGGTGCGATACGATTTCCATAGGGGTTGAAGCAGGGGATGAGTATGTGCGCAGGACGGTCCTTAACAGGCGTATGACGAATAAGCATATAATAGATGTCTTCAGGAATGCAAAGAAATTGAAACTAAAGACAAAGTCCTTCAATATGGTAGGACTGCCGCACGAAAACAGGAGGGCACTATGGAAGACTATATTACTGAATTTCAGACTCGCCCCTAATGCTGTCCAGACAACAGTGTATTACCCGTTCAAAGGCACCAAATTAGGAGACGAGTGCTATGAGAAGGGATGGGTGGACATGGACAGGAAGAAAAAGTTGAAGTTATTAGCCAATGATTCTATACTGAACCTGCCGGGTATATCCAGGTTTGAGATACGGGCGGCAAAGTGGATAAATTCTGCTACGGCTCTCCGCAGCGGCGATATGGATATAATCAAAGGGGGGTTAAAACTCATAGCGTCAAAGATAATAGGGACTAATAAAGCAAATGGGAAGGGCTGAAGGACACGGTTATGCATAGCATCACCATATTCTTTCCCATGTTCAATGAAGAAGACAATATCATAAAGTCAGTCTCTCATGCGAGAGAGGTTTTAAAAGAGATAACTGATGACTACGAGATACTAATAGTTAATGACGGCAGTATTGACAGGACAGGCGAACTCGCAGAAGAATTGGCGAGAAAAGATGATAAGATAAAGGTGCTCCACCATCCAAAAAACATAGGTTTAGGCGGGGCAGTTACTACAGGTTTCAAAAACGGGAGGTGTGAATATATACTTTACATGGATGGTGATAATCCCTTTGAGGTATCTGAAGTAAAGAAGGCATTGCCTTATCTGGAAGGGTATGACGTTATAACAGGCTACAGGATTAACCGCAGGGATACGCTAAGGAGATACGTCTATTCAAAGTCCTATAACTGGCTTATACGCACGTTATTTGGCATTAAGGTCAGGGATGTGAATTTCTCATTTAAGTTGTGCAGAAGAGAGATATTTCAGAGGATTGAGTTAAAATCTAAAGGTTCGTTCATAGACGCAGAACTTCTGATTAAGGCAAGAAATAACAATCTAAGGATAAAGGAGATACCGATTGAATATACCCCGAGGAAGGGCGGGACGTCTACGTTGAGCAGTCCGTCTGTTATAATCAAGATATTGTTTGAAATGGTTAAACTCTGGCCAGAACTTAGGAGAACGTAAGCATAACAAATATGCTTACTCTTTGGGATTTAAGATGAATAAAGACGTGCTTTTGGTTAACCCCTGCTGGGGGTATCCGATAAATAAAAAGGGGAGACGGTTCAACAGGGTATGGCCCCCGATTTCACTGGCAAATGCCGCTGCACTCCTTGAGAAAGAAGGTCTCAGTGTCCGGATATTAGATAGTAATTTGGAGGGGATGAATAGTTCTGAGACAATAGAGGCTGCACGTCCTTTTGACAGGGTTTTTATTACATCTTCTCCTCTTGACCGCTGGCAGTGCCCAAGCCTCAATATTGACCCTGTATTAGATATATTCCAGGGACTCAAAAACGAGAGGAAGTATCTTGTCGGGGTCCATGGGACCTTGTTACCTGAGAAGATGTTAAACCTTACAGGTGCAAGTGCTGTTGTGATAGGAGAACCTGAACAGACTATTCTGGAATTATGTAAGGAAGACGCCCTGGACAGGATAGAAGGTATATGTTATAAAGATGGCGGGAAGATTGTCAGGACTAAAGAGAGGGATTTAGTAAATCTGGATGACCTGCCTGTCCCTGCGTATCATCTTTTACAGAATAATAGATATTTCTACGAGATACTTGGAAACAATTTTACTCTATTTGAATCTTCCAGAGGGTGTCCGTTTGAATGTATATTCTGTCTCAAGGTCATGTATGGCAAGGGGGTGAGGTTTAAGTCTATCAGTAAATTCAGAGACGAGATAGTTACTGCTGTCAAAAAATTTGGCATAAGGAATGGTTATTTTATAGATTTGGAATGGACCCTGAACAGGAATCGGGCAGATGAGATTTGTGACTTTCTCATACGGGATAAATTAAATTTTAAATGGTGCTGTCAGACAAGGGCAGATACAGTGGATGAAAAACTTTTGAAAAAGATGAAGAAGGCAGGATGCCAACTGGTACATTTCGGTGTGGAAACAGGTTCAGAGAAAGTATTGGAGAGATTGAATAAAAGGATATCCATGGATAAAGTTGAGGAGGCAGTGAGAAAGGCAGGCGAGGCAGGGATGGAAACGGCCTGCTTTTTTCTTTTTGGATTTCCATGGGAAACGGATGAGGACAGGAATCAGACGGTTGAATTTGCCAAAAGGCTAAGGTGCGACTATGCGTCATTTCATATTGTAACGCCGTATTATGGGACAGGGTTGTTTGAAGAGGTAACGAAGGAATCAATTCCAAAAGATGGGGCATGGTTCTTTGCGGAAAATTGTAACCAGGGGAATAGCGCAGCAAATTTAGATAAAATAACCCATGATGCATTCTGTCAGTTTTACATGAGACCTTCTTATATTATGAAAAAAATAATACATTTTAAACCGAGAACCTTAAACAAGGGGTTGAGATTATTAAAGGGATATTTAAAATCATATGGAGACAGAAGATGAATCTTGTAGCATCAAATTGCAGTATAATAATACCTGCCTATAATGAAGAGGAGTCTATTAAAGAGGTGATTTGTGACGCGAGGAAGGTATTTCCGGATGGCGAGATAATAGTGGTTGATGATTGTTCTACGGACCAGACAGGGAATATTGCTAAGAATGAATCTGCACAGGTCATAAGACACGAGATAAATAGAGGATATGGGGCTTCCCTTAAGTCAGGCATCCTCGCTGCTAAGAATGACGTTATTATCTTATTGGATGCTGACGGCCAGCATAAGGCTTGTGATGCAGAAAGGATGCTGCCGTTTCTAAGTGAAAATGATATAGTTGTGGGGGAGAGGCAAAATACGGTATATGATGTGCCCTCAAGAGTCATTGGGAAATTTGTGTTGACAAGGGTGGTAAATTTTCTCGCCAGGACAAGATTAAAGGACATAAACTGCGGGTTAAGGGTGATGAGGAAAGATGTTATCAAAAGATACCTGCCGCTTCTTCCTGATGGATTCTCATTCTCTGTTACCTCTACGCTCATTTTCATTAAAAAGGGCAAAAGGGTTAAATTTTTCCCCGTAGAGGTAAAGAAGAGAAAGGGAAAAAGTAAGGTCAATCAAATTGCGGATGGTTACACTATCTTCCTATCCATCATAAGATTAGTTTCCCTGTTTGACCCGCTGAGGGTATTCTTTCCTATAGCATGGTTCCTCGTTCTTACAGGTTCCATTTATGGCGTCTATCAATTATTCACCGTGGGAAGATTCATAGGGTTATCCACTGGTTCATTGCTGCTTATCTTTACGGGCGTCCTGTCCTTCCTGTTAGGTGTTATATGTGACCAGATATCTGCCTTGAGATTAGAAAGGTACGACTGATAAATTACGAACGAAAGTGAGCCTAAATTGTGCGGCATATGCGGTTACTATAGTGACGATATATCCCCTCTTTTAATCAGGGAAATGGCTGAGCGGCTGAAAGCCCGAGGCCCTGACGATGAGGGATTCCATTTTGGAAAAGGTATGTGCTTAGGCGTCCGGCGGCTCAGCATAATAGATATTAAGGGCGGGCATCAGCCTTTTTACAATGAGAATAGAAGTATATGTGCAATTATGAACGGGGAGATATATAATTTTCAGGCTCTTAAGAAAGAGTTAGAGGGTAAAGGTCATCTGTTTAATACCCACTCAGATACAGAGGTTTTAACCCATTCTTATGAGGAATGGGGATTTGATTTTGTTAAGAAACTGAGGGGTATGTTTGCAATAGCAGTCTGGGATGAGAATAAAAAATTGCTCATATTGGTAAGGGACAGGCTTGGCATTAAACCCCTGTATTATGCAAATATAGACCAGGGAATCTCCTTTGCCTCAGAGATTAAGTCTATCCTGTTAGACGAAAGAATAGATAGAGGCATAGACATGGAAGGGTTATCCCTATTTCTTTCTTTGAATTATATCCCTGCTCCCTGGACGATATTCAGGGGTATAAAGAGCCTGTTGCCCGGCAATATGCTTATATTCTCCAAAGGTGACTGCCGCTTAATGGAATACTGGGATATCCCTGTTCAAAGCGGTATGGAAAGTGGAAATAAAAAATATGAAAGGGACTATGCAGGTCTCGTCAAAGAGAAATTAAGAGAGACTGTAAAAAAACATCTGTATAGCGATGTCCCTGTCGGAATATTCTTAAGCGGCGGATTAGATTCAAGCATCGTAGCGGTCCTGGCTTCTCAGATTCATGGCGGCAGGATAAATACCTTCTCCATAGGTTTTCGTGAAGAATCTTACAGTGAGCTTCCATTTGCCGAGGTGGTTTCACGGCATGTTAACTCAAACCATTGGACATGGCTGGTTGAACCCAGGGAGATACAGGAGGACATTTGCAATCTCATAACGTATTTTGACCAGCCATTTGGCGATTCTTCTTCTATTGCTGTTTATTACGTATCAAGATTGGCTAAGGAACACCATGTAAAGGTCGTATTGACCGGAGATGGCGGGGATGAGCTATTTGCAGGTTATGAAACATATCTGGCAGACAGGTATCTTCCATATTACTTGAGATTACCTGGTTTTTTAAAGAACAGGATTGCAAGATACGTAGAGAAACTACAGGTTTCAGATAAGAAGATGAGTCTGGAATTCAAACTGAAGAGATTTATAAAAGGGGCTGTGGAGGATCCACGGAAGGCGCACCTGTCATGGAGAATGATATTTAGTGAAGACGATAAAAAAAGACTTCTCTCAAAGGACGTTCAGAATGATTTGGGTAAGGATGATATTTTAAATAGATTGGACAGTTATTTTGAAAAGCCGGGGACTCAAGACCCTATAGATAAATTTACTTACTTTGACACAAGGGCATATCTGCCAAATGACATGCTTACAAAAGTTGACATGATGAGCATGATGAATTCTGTAGAGGCAAGGGTCCCGCTTCTTGACCATGAGTTTGTGGAGACTGCATTTCAAGTCCCGTCAAAACTAAAGGTTGGTTTTTTAAAAGGGAAACGTATAATGAGGAAGGCATTTTCAGATATGTTGCCGGGTGAGATATTGTCCCGTCCGAAAGAGGGATTCAATATTCCTATCGGGTTATGGCTAAACAGGGAATTAAAGGATATTGTCCGGGACACGATTTTATCCAGGAACGTCATGGACAGCGTATTTGACATGGATTACATAAAATCCCTTTTAAAAGAGCATGAGATGAATAAAAGGGACAATAGCCACCAATTATGGGGGCTGTTTGTGTTTTCCCACTGGTATCAGAGTAACAAATTATGATAAATAGAGTATTACTCCTGTCACCATTTTATAGCAGTGTCTATGGTTCGTTCAAACCAGCCCTTAAAGCAGGATTTCTCAATCCGCCGATAGGGCTATGTTACATAGCATCCTCACTTCAGAAAAAGGGTTATGAGGTATTTATCATTGATGCAGAATCTGAAGATGCACCTCTTGACAAATTAGTCCAAGATGCCC
>CAYVEO010000086.1:6939-8220 GCA_964449965.1 uncultured Planctomycetia bacterium | reverse complement strand
ATGTCTCCTGAAGATGCGATTATATATACTGCTGTTCACTCTACCGTCCACCATGGTATGTTTAGACCCATCTGGACTGAGGACGTTTTAAGTATAATAAGATACTACAAAGAGATTGATTGGAATGAAATTATTGAAAAAGTATATAAGTATAACTTAGTAGTTCCTGTCTTTCACCTCTTTACAAGACTGAATGAACTGGGTAAAGACTTACCGATTCCTTCAAATGTTATAAAAAGGCTGACTCCGCCTTTTTCTAAAAAAGCAGAATCTGCATTCTTCTCATTAGTCCTTAATAACCCGCCAATGGGTAATATAGGACATGCCCTGCATCTTTTACTTGAAAAAGGATTGTATGGAAAGTTTAAATTTTTAATCGGATTCCTCTTTCCACCACTCTCATTTTTAAAGCGCCGGTATAATCTTTCAAACAATTACAGGGCATGCCTGTATTATCTCATCCGGCCATTCTATCTTATTATTAATACCTTCAAACTTATTATCAGGATGGCATGAATTACCTTATAGAGACTATAGGCATTACAAAACATTTTCCAAAGACTACCGCTTTAAAGGAAATAAACCTTCAGGTAAAGGAAGGTGAAATCTTCTGCCTGCTTGGGCCGAATGGTTCTGGCAAGACTACGCTCTTAAAGATTCTCGCCACCTTAATCCTGCCTACAAAGGGCACAGCATATATAAATGGATTTGAAATCATCTCCCAGCCGATGGCTGTGAAGGCTTCCATAGGCCTCGTAACAGGCGAGGAACGTAGTTTTTACTGGCGCCTTACAGGCAGGGAAAATCTCAAGTTTTACGCCACCTTATATAATTTAAGGCCAGGAATTGCAAAAGACAGAATTAATTATCTACTAAATCTTCTGAAAATAGAATCACCCGACAAGAGGGTTGGAGAATATTCCGCAGGAATGAGACAGAGATTAGGAATTGTAAGAGGATTACTTCATAATCCATCAGTCCTCCTTATGGATGAACCTACGAAAAGTTTAGACCCCGGTATCACGCATGAGCTGTGGACATTCATAAAGGATTGTCTTGGTAAAAAAGAGAAAAAGGCTATTATTATAACAACGCATAATCTTCATGAAGCAAGTCAAATCTGTGACAGACTCGGGATTCTAAGAAATGGTAAGTTAATATCATCAGGAACTATTGAGGAACTGAAGACAAAGGCAGGTCTTTCCTCTACAGCGAGTTTAGAAGATATTTATAGAAAGGTCTCGTAAATGGTCCTGTCAAAGATATTCGCATATATCAAGA
>CAYVEO010000086.1:0-6929 GCA_964449965.1 uncultured Planctomycetia bacterium | reverse complement strand
CCTGAGCTATCGGCTTGCATTTATTTTAGGTATCATAGAAACTGCCGCATCATTATTGACGTTCTATTTCATAGACAAACTCTTTGGGTTTCAGATTGCCCCCCACCTTGCCCACTACGGGGTAAACTATTTTTCTTATGCCCTGGTATCCATTGCATTCGCCGGCTTTATAGGAAGCACGTTCTGGACAGTATCCGGACAAATCTCTCTGGAACAGGCAACAGGAACACTGGAGGCATTATTAGTTACTCCTACTAAGCCTGAAACCTTAATCATCAGTATGGCAATCTGGAATCTGCTCTATGCCTCCATTGAATTTATTATTTATATTATCTTAGGGATATTTTTATTTCACATAGATTTCTCCAACACAAACATATTATCCACCATTGTGATTACTATTTTAAGCATTATCTCTTTTAACTCTATAGGCGTTATCTCGGCGAGTTTTATTATCGTATTCAAAAAGGGAGACCCGATTTCATGGTTAGTCAATATAGGGATAGAACTGCTGGGAGGGGTTTATTTCCCTGTTACGGTCCTGCCTGAATGGCTCCAGTATATTTCCTACCTGTTTCCTGTTACCTATGTAGTGAATTCTGTGGAATTGGCTGTCCATAAAGGTGCGAGTCTCGCAATGCTATTTCCTGATATACTCATTCTCTTAATTCTTTCTCTCGTCCTTCCTTTCGCAGGATTCTTTAGTCTCAAGTTTGCAATGAACAAAGCAAGGATGGCAGGAAATTTGGTGCAGTATTAGTAGTTTATAAATATCGGGTTGGATATTATATGACACCCGTCTTCATCACTTATATCTAACCTGTAATATCCCTTACTTCCCGCATCATAGGATGTATCTCTAAAATCAAAGGAGAACGGGCATATCCCATTCTCTTCCCATACTATTTTTCCATTGCTTACAATCATAGCTGCAATATTTTTGTGAGGCTCATTGACTCCTGAATAATCTACTTTTATACTTATTACAGGAGTAAAATCACCTTTAGAATCCCTTTCACCCTTAACAGAGAACTCCTCAAGCCTCATCCTATGCCTCAGAGCCCCCCTTCGGACAGCATAGACTCTGCCTTCTCTTAATGCATCCAATACCTCTTTATGATTCTTTCCTTTCATCAGGAATATAGTCATGACGTCTATGAGGTCCCTATCTCCCATGCCATGGTCATCTAATTCACCAATAGCCCATACTGGTTTCTTCCTCTTTCCGCTGCAATATTCCATCAATACCTTGTCCCATATACCACCTGGTCTGCCAATTTTGTTATATCCCTCATAAAAGACAGAGAATCCTGTATAGCCGTCTGTCCTGAGCAAATCTTCATAATAAGGCTTGGTAACCGCCCTAACCCCTTTTACGTTGACTACCTCCTCATGTTCAGGGTGTGCCCAGAAGGTAAGCCCTCCTTTCTTATTCACATAATTTATCAGGTCCTGATACGGCAGGACATAGTTTTCACCATGATACTGGTCATACCGTGCGAGCCCGTTTGCAATTAGCGGCATGTATTTGTAATCTTCAGGATTATCAAGCCCTATTACTAACATGTGCTTGTCTCTATTATTAAGTGTCAGGTTCTTCTTAAAATAACTTCCTGTCCAATAATAGAATGGCAAAGATTCTACGCCGTCTATTACCATTACATCAGGATTTTTCTCACCGGCATGTTTGATTAATCCCAAATACTTATCTATCCCAAATTTCAAGACCGAATCTTCCTCTACCACTTTTTTAAATATCTTCTTCAACCCTATCCCGTATTCATATTTAGAATTGTCATGGTCAGTTATTATTACTATACCAATGCCTCTCTCCTCTGCCATCTGAGCATACTCATTCACAGTCTTTGTTCCGCCGCTTACCACCGTATGGAGATGTATAACCCCCGGCACCTGCACATATCCCTTATCCCATGCAAAGACGTGAGAACAAAAACACCAGGTACATATAATGTAACAACTCAGATAAGTCAAAACCCAGAAAAAGTAGATATATTTGTCTTGAAGAGGCATCTTTCGTATCATTTTACCTTGACCTTGCATGGCCTGTAAAATCCTCAAGAAACCTGTCATTGCAAAGAAGTTCATATCCGCCTGCTACTTCCTTAATACCCCTGATTTCTGAACGTTCTGTGCATACCTCTCTCGCAAAAAGCTGCAAAGCACTCAGCATATCTTCAGGCTCAGGCTGTCCAAGGTGTTTTGCATAGTGTTTTGCAAGTTCTACTACCGTGTGAACGTCTTCTTTTTTTACAACCCTGTTCTTAATCCTTACCCCTTGAGATATAAACCTTGGTTTCATACCCTCCTCCATCTTTTTACAATATTAAATCCCTCCCCTATCCTTTTCTGCATCTCTATATTCAGGCTCTTTGAACCAAAGCGCACCTGATAAAAAATATCCGTTAAATCCATGATGGAATCCCTAACTATATCCTCGCAGTTGATAATACTACATGCAAACTCATAAGGGGTTATGCTTTCTAACTTATAGAATCCTTTTCTCTCAAGAATTCTTAAAAGTCTTGCATAAAAACCTTCTCCATAATAAGGCTTTATTCTTATCCTTCTCATCAGGCTAATTATAAATCGGGCAAAGACACGTTTCATAGACAGCAAAATCGCCGCTGTAAAAACAATGAACGTTATCAATCCTATAAAGACCCATTTAAAAGGTAAATTTGCTATCTGTTCTTTCAATGTTAAATATGCCCTCTTTATACCCTTGTATATAGCCATCTGTTCTGTATAGGAAAATGCCACCACGTATTGCTGCCACCTCATCTCCATGGCGTCAAGATAAAATGATGTCCGGGCCCAGAACCCCCTATCCAGTTCCAATCCTGATGTGTCAGGCGGTGTTGGGTCAAAGGTTACCCATCCATACCTGGGGAAATATGCCTCTACCCAGGAATGTGCATCTTTCTGCCTGACGATGTAATAGTCCCCTACCCTGTTATACTTTCCCGTCCCAAATCCATTAATTATACGGCATGGAATTCCTGCGAGTCTAAGTCCAACTGCCATAGAAGTGGCGTAATACCCGCAATGCCCTTCTTTCAAATTAAACAGGAAGTCCTCAACAGATTCCTCTGCCCCTGAGCCTTTCGGATTCAGGGTATATCCGTAGTTTGCTCTTAAGTAATTCATGATAGCATTAGCCTTGTCGTACGCATTATCATATCTGCCGGATATACCTCCTATCAGGTCATTAACCCTTCCGGATATCTCGGGAAGTTGAAGGTAACGGGCTTGAATTGCCTCTGGATAGTCTTTCCCTGCACCTCTAAGGTTAACCGGTGAAACCTCCGGGACCCTTGACATAACAATATAATTCAGATTATAAGTTAAATTCAAAGGGCTATAAAGTGTTTCAAGTCCATCCTCCCTTATATACCTGAATGGGAAATCTATGCTTTCAGGCTTGTACGCAGCAAATATGATGCGCTGATTATAGTGGTTGATATAATATTCCTGCCGTGCTATTTTACCGTATGGATTAAAAGCAGGCAGGGAGATAAGATTCCCTTCTTTTTGGTGAGATACTGTGGGATTTGAAGAGACAATCCATCCCTTACCTGTATAGAAATCAAACGCCTTCCCCCTCCAGAGAAGCGGCAGATTTGATTTCACCCTCATCACTATATCGGGATTCTCCTTAATCTCTGCTATATCCCCTAACCCTATACGGTCACTAAAACCACTCAATGCAATAGCCTCGCCTCTGACGATAGGTCTTATACCCAGCGGTCTGCGCGGCAGCATTATAAAGAATAATAGACTCGTAGAGATGGCAATAACTGACAATATGATTATTGGAATAAGATAAGTTTTTATTTTATATGACGGAATTACTGGTTTCCCTTTTAAGGAACCTGTGCTTGAATAGATAGAGAAATAGAAAAGACTGAATATGCCGGTAATCGTATATACCAACAGGATTACAGGGAAATATACCTCCACGCCTAAGGACGCCCCTATTACTATATGGATAAAACTTATGATATAAAAAGAAAGGATGTCCCTTTCCTCCTTTTCTTTGAATGCCTTCACCAATCCCATCCATAATAGGAAATGACTAAAAGCAAATATATGTGAATCCGTGAATGTGAGTTTATCAATAAAGAACAGGACTACTCCTATAAATGCAAGAATTCGTTCTTGTGATTGACTTATGCCTTTATACCGGATAATCTCTATCCTGTAAAATCCATATGTAAGGACAGGCAAGGACAATAATAGTAAATTAATCCTGCCTTCACACATCATTACAGAGACGATGCCTAACATAAGCATGATATAGGATGTGATATTAACCATTTTTCTCATAAACGCCGCCTTCTGATACAATGAGGACAGTTGAAAGTTGATAGATGTGCTTATCTATCCCTTTCATAATATCTGCAGGGATAGGAGATTGTTTGATTAAAGCCAGCATCCTGAGTGCATTCATAAGATGTGCTAATCCGCCGCCCAGCGGCGTCATGCGGAGTCCCTCTGCACTGTCCCATGCGAGCAACTGAAATCTTCCGCCTGTCTTATAGATGGTGTTGGCTGCCGTAGCAGCAAGTCTCACTGCATATTCTTTGGAATCATTAAGCACTATAGCAAAACTGCTATAGACCTCTTTCTCAAATCGTCTAACCATTAACTGCCCCCGCTTTGCTGACGACCTCCAATGTATCCATCTGGCACTGTCACCACTCCTGTATTCGTCAATCCTGTGGAAATCCTGTCCTATGTCAAGACCATGAAGAGGAGAGTAAAGGCTTCTTCCAAAGGTTCTGCCTGATGATGGAGATATAGATAATTGATAGTCTTCCAGAGGCTTTGGCAAAACGAGGACTTTAGATTTTATGGCATAACGAACCGAACTCATCACTAATCCAAATGGGAATGAGGTTTTCACATGACAAAAACCAATTTTCCATCTTCCTCTCTCAGGCACTCTATGCAAATAAGTAAAGTCTACACTATCCCTTGGTTTAATCTTTGTGATTAAATGCATGGCATTGGATGGAGAATCTACTCCGTCTTCTATCATGAGTAAAAATTTACTCACCCTTCCTTTATTCCTTAACCTTATCCGGACAGGGAAAGGAGTATCCTGAAACACCTCCTCAGGAACGAACCTCTCTATGCCCAGATTTTTAGTATAAATTTTAGAGAGGACAATTGATATGATGAATAAACTTGTCAATAAAGAGGTAACGAGGTACAATGAATTTATCCCCGTATTCACTGCCGGGATGAAAAGACCAACGATTAACAATAAAACCCCTTTCCCTAATTTAGTCATGAGAAAACCTTGTAACCACAGATAAACACAGGTAAACACTGTTTAAAACTTGAGACTTTATGTATATCAGTTGTCTTACTCCCTGTGTGTATCTGTGTTAACCTGTGGTTTATACTTTTTAAAAACCTACATCGGGACGCGGACCTTATTGATAATGTCTCTGATGAGTTCTTCCTGCAACTCATGAACGGCATGGGTAGCAATACCGCCTGGCATAATCCTTAAGGAAAGGACAGGGACTGCCATCTCCTTCACATCATCAGGCACACAAAAATCCCTTCCCTTTAATAATGCATTTGCCTGACCTGCCCTGTATAAAAACAGTGCACTGCGGGGGCTTGCCCCTAAATTTATAGCATCAGAATTACGCGTTGCACTGACAATATCTACAATGTAATTAGTTATGCTGTCTTCTACCAGAATCTTCTTCACTCTCTCCTGTAGCTCAATTAGTTCAGTCAGTTCCATAACAGGCTCCAGCGAATCTATAGGGTGGCTGACCCTGTGACTTGTCACCATCTTTTCTTCATCTTTCTTGTCAGGATACCCCATCTTTATCCTCATCATAAATCTATCCAGTTCTGAGATAAGCAATGGGTATGTTCCCTCTAACTCAATTGGATTCTGGGTGGCAATCACCAGGAATACCTGGGGGAGTTTGTGAGAGACGCCGTCTGCAGTAACCTGTGATTCGTTCATACATTCAAGCAGACTGCTTTGTGTCCTTGGCGTCCCCCTATTTATTTCATCTGCAAGTATAATATTACCGAATATAGGTCCCGGCTTAAACTCAAATTCCCTTGTCCTCGGGTCAAACACCGAACTTCCTGTTATATCTGACGGGAGAAGGTCAGGTGTAAATTGTATCCGTTTGAATACCCCGTTTATAGACCTTGCCAATGCCCTCCCGAGCATGGTCTTACCAACACCCGGCACGTCTTCTATCAGGATATGTCCCTGGGAAATGAGTCCGACAATGGCTAATTCTATGACCTTATCCTTACCTACAATGACCTTCCGGATGTTATCAGAAATCTTCTTTATGTTTTTATTTTCCATAATTCAATCTTTCCTTACCCTGGCGGCCAGTGCATCCTTCTACCACCTAAAAGGTGGACGTGAATGTGATAGACGGTCTGCCCGCCATCATCATTGCAATTGATTACCAGCCTATACCCTGACTTATCAATATTATCCTGTCTTGCTATTGAATTTGCTGCCAGAACCATATCGCTTATGATTTTTGCATCCTGGCTCGTAACATCTGAAATCCTCTCTATATGGGCCTTAGGGACTACAATTATATGGATAGGCGCCTGTGGATTTATATCACTGAAGGCAAATGTATTTTCGTCTTCATAGACCTTTTTAGCCGGTATCTCCCCCTTTATGATTTTACAGAATAGACAATCCTTATCCAATTTCATCCCGTTAGTCCTCCTCTCAAAATTGCAGAAAAAATTAGAGCCGTACCCATTGTCTTATTATTGCCAACTTTCTAAATATCCTTGCTTTTCCCCCACCATTCATCAAAAGGCGGAAAATTTGCCGTTCTCTTTACTTCACTATATTGTCCTCTGGCAATGGTATCAGTTGATGGCATGTTATAGCA
>CAYVEO010000085.1:1099-8570 GCA_964449965.1 uncultured Planctomycetia bacterium | reverse complement strand
AGAATTAGAGAAATACGAGGGAATCAAAAATCCATTAACATCATTACGATGATATTTTAATTCTTTTTCCGCATAAATAAGAGCTTTCTCGAAAGCATTTTTTATTTTTTCGTGAGATGCTTTTTTAGTAGGGAAATTTCTATTTTCATTCACAATATAATTCTCATAGTATTGATTATCTTGAGCACTTAATTCCAATTTTGGCAAGTTTTTTTCTTCCCTACGATCAAAATCACTCAAATAATCTTTTTGAATCTGTTCGCTTTGGATATTTTTCCCATTTTTCTTGAAAATTTCTTTAAATGCGGCAAAAAATAATAAAACTGTCGTAATTCTTTGTTGTCCATCTATAATTTCAAGCTTATTGTTTTTTTGTGTCAAAACAAGTGTTCCGAGAAAATATTCGCTTTCTTTAATATTTGCTTTAATATCTTCAAATAAATCAGTTATGTGCTTTTCTTCCCATGAATAGGTACGCTGATATATTGGAACAAAGAATTTATTCTCCTTGATAAAGGACCCTATGCCTTTTATGGCAAAGTTTATTTCACTCATTTTTTAAAAATCTCCTTTAAAAGTTTTTCAAATCTTTTTAGTTCTTCCTGATGAAAAGTAAAAACATCTTCATAGGCGGTGACCATCCTTTTCAAATCACCTTTCCTAACATACCATCCAATACCATCAATAAATCCGATAAATCTTGCTTTGGGATAATGTTCTTTAATGAGAGCATCAATATGAATTTCTGTTTTTGATTTATCACCCTGTCCAGACGAGGTTGTTACAAGAAAAGAACTCTCGGCAATAATTAATGGACTTTGCTTATCTGGAATGATAAAATCCATCGTCCTCTTCTGATTAGGAGCATTGTTAATTAACTCCCTCAAATCTCCTTTTTCAAATGGGATGTTGAGATTGTTCAGAATTTCCTCAATAATGAGCTCGGGATTATTTTCTTTTTTGCCAGAATAACTCCCCTTCTCCTTATAACGGATAAGAGAATCAATCATTTCAGGTACTTCAAATTTCAGCTTCGAAATACTAAGTTTTTTGAGTTCAAAAAGAGGAATAGTGTTTGCGAGAAAGGGGACAGATGAACCTTCGAAGAAAATATTTACTATGCCTTTACGAAAATATTCACTCTTGCGAATTAAATTTTGAATCGCCTTATCAGACCACTCTTGAATATTATCAATACCTTCATCTTCAATCCAGCTCTCCTTATAAACCAATGCATTTAGTTCTGGGTTGTTCACAACGCGAATAATTGTCGTCAGCCGCTTGAGATACTCATTTGAAAAACCAGTTAAAGCTAATAATGCTCGGAGTCCATTTTCTTTAGTTGCTAAAAGCTCTTCGAAAAGCTCCTTCTTGAGCCCTTCTGTTTCAATTCTGTTCTTAACAATGAGTAAAGTATCCTTAATAGTATTCAAATAACCCTCATACTTTTCTTCAAATCTTTTATTGAAAAAGTAAAAAGTGTTCTTCTGAATAACGGTTTTGAATTTTTCCACTGTAGATCTCATAAGCATTATACCTTTCTTAAAAATAATATAAATTCATCTCTCATTGTATTTTGTATGCCTTTTATAGGCTTTACAATCTTCTGGTCCAAAATCAGAGAATGATTTACCGCCATTTCTTCCACTTTTGTCTCAAGCCTTATCCCACCAGTCTGTATATCATTCGAACCAATTATAACTACTGCATATTTACCGATTTTTAAAACTCGTGCCATTTCAGATACAACTTTATCCATATCCTCAAAATAATTAGCGAGTTTTTCTTTCCGCGTTTTACCTTTTAACCCTACCATTCCATCTTTAAGAGGAGCTATATCGTAGCCTAAGTATTCTAATTGTGGCTTATCATTCTCAGCATAATCAATTGCAAATGAATAAGGAGGTGAAGTAATAATTCCATCAATTGAATCATTAGCGAGATGGAGGGACCTCGCGTCCCCAAGTTCAAACTTAGCTTTGGCTATCTTCAGATTAAGTTTATCCCTAGCCTCAATAAATGATTTAATCTGCGCTACATATCTTTTAAGTACAGTCGGAAAAAGAACATCTATACTCTTAGAGCATCTTCTTGCATATCCCATTGCATCAAAGAAGGCAAGTAGAGTTATAGTCTTTTCCGGGGCGAAAACATTCGAAAATTCAAACTCTTTAGGTAATTGTTTATTCTTGATTAATATCTTATAACTTTTATCTTGGTTGTTAATTACATTGGATAAAATAGCATTATCCCCCTTCAATGATTCATATTTTACCTTACTCATTAGCACGCAAAATGGACTCTTCTCTATGCCAATAGAATCAATCCCTATTGTTGATGCCTCTACATTCAATGTTCCGCTTCCGCACATTGGGTCAAGGATTACATCGCCGGGTTGTAGTTTTAAAACATTCAATATGCCTTTTATTGAGGATGAAATTTACCTCTATATGGAAAAAGCCCATGGGTAGCATACCCTGTAGAAAAATTTCCTTCTTTGAAATATGCTTGCGTAATCTCTGATCTACCTTCCCAAACAAGAGGACTATTATTAGAACAGATTATGTAGTGATTTGTTAGCTTATTATCAACACTTTTAAAAAATGCTCCTCGTTTGATGATTTCTTCTGTAGAAATTATGCTTTGTTCATAAAATGCAAATTCTAATTCAAAAAGTTCCGTTGTGTTCGGCAATATTTCATACCCTTCAGGAAACAATATAGAATATATGGAAGGAAGTTTTTTTATGTATTCGGCATTATCTACCGAATCAATAAATATTCCATTAAGTTTTTGCATTGACTCCTCTATTATTATTTTTCTTTCTTCCGATTAACTTATCTATTTCCTAACTGGCGGAGAGACTGGGATTCGAACCCAGGAGGAAGCTTTGGGCCCCCTACACGATTTCCAGTCGTGTTCCTTCGGCCAAACTCGGACATCTCTCCGTTTTTAGCAGCATTTGTCTCTTCCTTTTTCCAGCGAATATTTATCTGCCCCGACAAAATCTACCGGGTAATCCCCTGTAAAACATGCGACGCAATATTCGTCCTTGGGAAATGAGACGGAATTTAGAAGTCCTTCACTTGAAAGGTAGCCAAGGCTATCTACACCTAAATACTTCTTGGTTTCTTCTAACGTGTGGCTTGAGGCTATCAGTTCTTTTCTAGTCGGGAAATCTATTCCATAGAAACACGGAAACTTGTGGGCAGGGCACGATACCCTCATGTGGATCTCTTTTGCCCCTGCGTCTCTTAAACTTTTTATTCTCGCTTTTGAGGTAGTCCCCCGGACTATAGAATCATCTACCACAACTATCCTTTTGTCCTTAATCACGTCTTTTACCGGGTTGAGTTTAATCTTTACGCCGAGGTCTCTTATTATTTGAGAAGGCTGTATAAACGTCCTGCCGATATAGTGATTCCTCACAAAACCCCGTTCTATCGGTATATTAGAGTGGTGGCTATACCCTATCGCCGCAGAATTGCCAGAGTCAGGTATGGGTATTACAATATCTGCCTCTACAGGGTATTCCTCTGCAAGGTGCTGACCCAACTTTTTTCTCACCAGATGGACACTTTCCCCGAATACCATAGAATCCGGCCTTGCAAAATAGACATGTTCAAATATACAATAGGAGCGTTTTGTATTCTCTCCCTTGAATGGATATATGGACCGCATTCCGTTGGCATTGACAAATACCGCCTCTCCAGGCTCTACATCACGGATATATTCGGCATGAATAAGGTCCAGGGCGCACGTCTCAGATGCAAACACATAAGCACCGTCCATCCTGCCTATACACAGAGGCCTGAAACCATTGGGGTCTCTTACACCTATCATCTCATCTTCTGCTAAGAGCAGTAACGAATATGCCCCTTTGATTCGCTTGAGGCAATGGACAAGGCTATCTTCCCTCCTGGCATGCATGGGCCTTGCCATAAGATGGAGTATAATCTCACTATCTACAGTAGTCTGGAATATTGAGCCGTATGCCTCCAATTCATCATGCAGGAATTTGGCATTAACCAGATTACCGTTATGTGCAACTGCCAGCGAGCCCCGGGAATAATCAACTAAAAGCGGCTGGGCATTTTTCAAAAGGCTTGAACCTGTGGTTGAATATCGAACGTGGCCTATAGCCGCATGGCCTGCCAGTCTTTTGAGAATATCAGTGGTAAAGACATCGCTTACAAGTCCCATCCCTTTATGGGCAAACATGTTCTTACTGTCAGTCGTTACTATGCCTGCACTCTCTTCTCCTCTGTGCTGCAAGGCATATAGTCCCAGATAGGTGAGTCTGGCAGCATCTTCATTGCCAAATACACCGAATAAACCGCATTCCTCCTTTAATTTATCTTCCAATTTGATTCTCTCCTCTATTTATTTACCTTGGATTTATCCCATTTGAGCACATAAGTAATATCTTCTTTCTCCAAAGTTACATTATCCTTTGATATATCTTTTACAATAGCCCCGTCCACTTTGTCGCCTATCTCTACTGCGCGGCCGTTAATGACAGCCATTTTTATACCGGACTCATAATATATGTAATCTATTTCTTCGGAAGGTTTCTTATCTTCAACCTCAACTTCATTTCCGGCTTTCTCTACTTCAGACGGAGGTTGAGGTAAAGTATAACTTTTTAACTTGCTTAAGGTATCCATCTCTTTTAATACCCGTTTGCTTGAATAATGCCACCATACCCACACCGCTGTTAAAAGAAGGATCGTAAATCCTGCTGCATAGTGATATTTATGATTCTCATGCGATAATCTTTGGACTCTAACAGTTTTATGGTGCGGTAAAACACCTTTTTCATGAGATATTTTAGCTTTTTGGGATACATCTATGGATGGCTGTGTCCCTATCCTTTCCTGTCCTTGTCTGTCTTTCTTCTCAATTGCCTGTAATAAAATTGAGTCGTCTTCTTTTACCTGAACATCCTCGCGTAACAGAGACAATGATAGCAATGTCTGGACATTACTTATTAATTTTTCCCATTCAAAGGGCTTTACTACGTAAAGGTCAGCCTCATTTTTATAACCTTTAAATATATCCTTAGGGTTACCCTCTGCAGTCAACATGATGATAGGACGCCACTTTGCAGGTTCCCCTTTTCTTAATTCCTCCAGGACCTGAAATCCGTCCTTCTTAGGCATCCTCACGTCAAGTATTATTAAATCAGGGTTCTCGGAATGAAACTTGATAACAGCCTCCTCGCCATCGGAGGCTGTTATCACCTCATAATCGTTTGCCTCAAGTCTTGCCTTTATTACTTTCCTTATATTTGGTTCATCATCTACTACTAATATCTTATTCTTTATCACGTCTTTTAATCCGCAAATGTTACAGAATCACCTGCTTTTATCTCTGCGCCTCTCCATTCAGGAAGAACCACTGCTGTAGATAGACTATCCCGTATCTTATTAACCTTTGCCTGGGCTATCAATGTGCTATTTCTATATATAAAAATTAATCTGCCTGTCTTTAAATCGGGCCCTTTTAAATCCGTAATTACAAAACCATACTCGGTATTTACTGCAATGACCTGAGCCCGAGACTGCGCCTCTACTATTACAGGTTTAAGCCTTACTCCCTGATTCATAATGTTCTTTATCTTGTTTTCCAGTCCTTCCTTAGCTACAGATACCTGTGTAAGCGTTCCTTTAACTACATCTTTTTCTTCGCTCAACTTCTGGCTAATATTAATCAATTCTGTTTTCCTTCTATTTATATCATTGAAATGCAAAGATACTTCTTCTAATGCCTTATCAATTTCTTTTAGCTTTGCCGATAATTCAACTTTGGTTTCTTTCAGGATAGCGGCATCATCTTCCGATACCTTGATTTGCCTTTTAACATCATTAAGCTCAATCTCTAATTTGGCATGGAGTACTTTATTGGCATCCAGATCGTCCTCTATCTTCTTTTTCTCCTCAAGCACATTCTTTATTTGTCTTTCTATGTCTGCCTTTTTCTTTTCCTCATTTTTCTTTTTAAGGGATAAATCCCTGCCCGATAGAAGAAATGATACTGTTGCCAGAATCAACACTATAATTGCAATAATGCCTTTGGTCCTATTCACAATAATACCTCCCCTGTCACAGCGCTTTCAAGTAAAGAAAATTCATCCCCATTTAGCTCTACTTCTATACCTAAAGGTAAGGTAATGTTAATCTCATGATGGCCAAATTCTTCTATCTTCAGTATAGGAAAATCATATTCTTTTGTTATCTCTTTGACCATCTCTTCAAATTCCTTTTCCTCTTTCTCATTCTCTATACAATCCTCTAAATGCCCTATTATCATGCCGGATATCTTGCCCAGCACCCCTCTTAATTTAAGAGGCATTAAATCCCTGTCCATCTCCTCCACTGATTCATCCAATTCTTCAAAGAACAGTATCGCACCCCTCCAGTCAGGCTCGTATTCTGTCCCTGATATCTTTTCTATGGAGTCAAGATTTCCGCCTAATAATCTGCCCCTTGCTTTTCCGTTCCTATAGACATGCCATTTAGTTTTAGGTTCTATTTTCCCGATAGGATTATGCTGGGTAAGGGCCTTTAAAAAATATGCCCTGCTATAAGGCTCAATCCCTTTATAACCCCATGGCGAGCAATTTATACCCCACGCAGTAGAAGGGCCATGGAATGTAACAAGCCCTGTCTTTGCATGAATTGCATTCAGTAAAACTGTTATATCGCTCATGCCGAGAAATATCTTCGGGTTTTGCTGAATAAGTCCATAGTCAATCAGCGGGAGAATCCGCATGGCAACCTCACCGCCCCTTGAGCACAATATTGCCTTAATATCAGGGTCTTTGAACATATTATTCAAATCCTCTGCCCTCTCTTCGTCTGTTCCTGCCATATAGCCCTTTTTCTCAAATACGTGTTTGCCAAGGACGACTTTAAAACCCATATCCTCAAGGTTCTTTATGCCCTCTTCTAAATATTTCTTATGAGCGACTATAGGTCCTGACGGCGTTACCATGCCTATCCTGTCACCGGGTTTTAAAAGAGTAGGTTTGATTGTCTTCATAGTAATAATATACTATATTAATCCGGTAATATCAAGAAAAAAGTGATTAGAGGGATACCTTGAAGGCAGTATAATCTTATGTGGTTTTTCTGAATTACATTTATTCCTCATCAATACCTTCAGCCATCAACTTACCAACCTTCTTTTTGTGCTCAAGGAGATGATGGGGTAAGAATGCAGAATTAGCAATTAAGGTAGGGATAACAGCGCTCGCAATGACCGCTGCCACCAAGAATGAATATTGCTCTTCGTTAACAATACCGTGCGAAAACCCGTATAAAGCGGAAATCGTGCCAAAGGTAAGGCCTGTAGACATCATAAGCGTATAATACCATTTTTCCGAACGCTCCTTCCGGAATCTTCCGATAACAGGATACAAACCAAATATTTTTGAGACGACTTTTCCGGCAAATAAAAACAGAAATAC
>CAYVEO010000085.1:0-1089 GCA_964449965.1 uncultured Planctomycetia bacterium | reverse complement strand
TGGGCGCTGCTATTAAAGCCGGCAACAAAACAAGCGACCCTGCCCTTATAAAATAAAAAGGGGTGAGAAATCCGACTGTCAGGGTACGCATACGCCTTACCCAGTCATGTTCCTTCGCCGCAAACTCGGCTAACAACATTCCTGCTACGTATGCAGGTAATACAGCCTCGCTTCCCGACCATAAGGCAAGCGCACCGAGGCCAAAGAGCACTAATACTACCCATTTTGCCCTTATAGCGGCAGTCCTATTACCATAGGTTCTTGTCAAAAACGATGTTACAAAAGGAAATAACGCCAGTATTATAGCGCCGACTATTACGAAAATAATGGTTTTGTAAGTAAACGGTGCAAACAAAAGCCCTAAGACTATTACAGTTCCCAGGTCATTGATGAAACATGCGCCTAAAATTCCTTTCCCGAATTCCGTCTTGTTAAAACCTGTTTCAAGCATTACCGCATACACAACCGCCATGGAAGTCGTAGAAAGCGCAATACCCGCTAACCAACTTGCACGAATGTCCCAATGAAGAATGAACCGCGCCACAGCCGCACATCCAAGAAAAGGAGCCAGGAAACCAACTATCCCGACGACAAATACCTCTTTTTTCTTGGAAGATATAACCTTCGGGTCAAGTTCAGCCCCTGCCAGGAATGTAAGTAAAACCGCTCCCGTTGTGGACAAAAAGCGCAGCCACTCCAGATTGCTCCCTAATGCACTTCTGCCAAAGAAATGATTTGCAATAGCAGCGGTTACTACGCCTATGCAAATCTCAACAAGTGCAATAGATATCCTTAAATGATATGCAATAATTGCAGATAAGACGGCTAACCCCAGCCACAGCGATGCAGTAATAAATATTTGCTCCACAGTATCTCCTTTTAACAAGAAAACAAACAAGACAACATTAAAAAACAAACCTCTACTGAAATTCAGTAGAGGTTATCAACCTTTAACTCTAAGGCGTTTATACGGCGAACCTCATCGCCATTATTTTTATAATTTTAATAATACCATAAATTTCTAAAAAGTCAAGATGATTTTACCGAATTGCCGAATTATACCTTCTTACTCTGACCCATTATGCACGG
>CAYVEO010000084.1:0-8776 GCA_964449965.1 uncultured Planctomycetia bacterium | reverse complement strand
GGCATGATACCCTATGAGGTGATGCTCTCAGAATCCCAGGAGAGGATGCTCGTCATTGTCCGGAAGGGTAAGGAAGAAGAGGTCAAGAAAATATTTGATAAATGGGACCTTAATGCCGTAGTTATCGGAAAGGTAACAGATGGCGGGCTTATGAGGGTGAAGGATAACGGAAGGGTAGCAGCGGAGATTCCTGCAAAGTCACTGTCAGAAGATGCGCCTGTCCATCACCGCAAGGTAAGAAAGCCTGATTACCTCAAGAAGACAGAGAAATTCAAACTGTCAGATGTAAAAGAGCCAAAATCTTACGAAACTGCCCTCAAGAAATTACTCGCCTCACCTACAATCGCAAGCAAGAGATGGGTCTGGGAACAATATGACCATATGGTCCAGACAAATACGCTCGTCCTGCCTGGTTCAGACAGTGCAGTTGTTAGAATCAGGGGAACTGACAAGGCAATTGCTGTTACTACAGATTGTAATGCCGCGTATTGTTATTTAGACCCTTACGAGGGCGGCAAGATAGCGGTAGCAGAGGCAGCCCGGAACCTGGTATCATCAGGGGCAAGGCCGCTTGCTATAACCAACTGCCTCAATTTCGGTAATCCGATGAAACCGGAAATCTTCTATCAGTTTAAGAGGTGCGTAGAAGGCATGTCAGAAGCGTGCAGAAGATTCAATACGCCTGTAACAGGCGGCAATGTTAGTTTCTACAATGAAAATCCTAAGGGTGCAATAGACCCCACACCTGTAGTAGGCATGATAGGACTGTTAGAAGGACTGCCGGTCACAAGCAATTTTAAAGATGAGGGAGATGTTATTATCCTCTTAGGCGATACCAGGGAAGAAATTGGCGGGAGTGAATATTTGAAGGTTGTTCACAATCTAAAGACAGGAAAACCTCCGCGATTAAGCCTTGATACAGAACTTGCGCTGCATAAAGTAGTTTTATCCTGCATAAAGAGAAAACTTATAAAATCTGCACATGACTGTTCTGAAGGCGGATTAGCAGTAACGATTGCTGAATCCTGTGTCTCTAATTATGAAATGCCAAATGGGGCAATTATAAATCTTTCAAACATTCCATGTCCAAGGATTGATTGCCTCTTATTCGGAGAAAGCCAATCAAGAATCGTCATTACCTGTCCAGAAAAGGATGTGCATGAAGTAATGGGAATAGCGAGAGCGAATAAATTCCCTCTGGACGTCATCGGTAAAGTCCAGGGCAAAAGACTCCGGATAAACGGCTGGGTCAATAACTCCGTTGAAGAGTTAAGGGATATATGGTGGAATAGTTTCACAGTATAGGAAGGCATAATGGAGGCAGGGGACTCTCCCCTTAAAGTATATGAGCAAGATAGTCCTTGATATAGAAACTCAGAAGAGTTTTGATGAAGTGGGAGGCAGAGAAAACTTTCACCTGTTGAAGGTGTCAGTGGTAGGAATTTACAGTTATCTTAAAGGTGAATACATGACCTTTGAAGAGAGTGCTATTCCCCGATTAGAAGAGATGCTGAAGTCTGCAACCTTAATTATCGGATTTAATATAAAAAAGTTTGATTTCATAGTATTGGGACCTTACCTCTCTATACCAATAAATACCCTTCCTGTCTTAGACATCATGGAGGAAATTGTAAAAATAGTAGGACATCGTGTAAGCCTTGAAAGTGTTGCACAGGCAACACTTGGAAAAGGAAAGATAGGAAACGGTCTAGATGCGCTAAGATTCTTTAAAGAAGGAAAGATGGAAGAATTGAAGAGGTATTGCCTGCATGACGTCATGATTACAAGGGAGGTATACGAATACGGGCAAATACATAAAGAGATATCCTTTACCTCAAACCGCACATTTGGCAAACACACCATACCTGTCCACTGGGATTAGTAGGACAGGCGTCTCGTCTGTCATCAGATTATATTTCAGGAACATATTCTCCCCTTATCAAGTCCGCGTATGTCTCCCTTTTTCGGACAATATAGAATCTGTCACCCTCAACCATAACCTCAGGAGCCCTTGGCCTTGAATTATAATTGGATGACATGGTGAATCCATACGCCCCTGCCCCCATAACTGCCAATAGCTCACCCTGGGACAATTCCGGTAATTCCCTATCCTTGGCAAGGAAGTCCCCGCTCTCACATATTGGTCCCACCACGTCTGCCATTATCTTTTGGGCAGTTTCATTTTGCCGCACGACCGGAACGATATCATGGTATGCCTCATACAGGCTGGGCCGTATAAGGTCATTCATTCCTGCATCCACAATCACAAATCGTTTTGTTTTTGTCTCTTTCAAATAGGTTACTCGCGTCACTAATATCCCGCTATTACCTGCAATAAATCTCCCTGGCTCAAGGATTATCTTAAGTCCTGTCTTTTTAAGAAGCGGCAGGACAAGCCGTGCAAAATCCCGGGCAGTTTGAGGTTTTTCCTCCTTATATACGATACCGAGTCCTCCTCCAATATTGAACCACCTTAAATTGACGCCCATCGTCTTCAAATTTCTTATGAAAGGGAGCAATTTTTTAATAGCCTTAACGTACGGCTCATGCTCTATTATCTGAGAACCTATATGAATATGGACACCTGCCATAGCCACATCAGGCCATTCTCCGCGCCTCCTGAATAATTCCATAGCCGTATCCATGTCTAACCCAAACTTTGTCTCTTTCTTCCCGGTAGTAATATATTTGTGCGTATGCGGGTCAACGTCCGGATTTATCCTGATGGACACAAACATTTTCCTGTGAAGTTCGTGACAAACCCTATTTAGCATTACAAGTTCAGGCAGTGATTCCACATTAAATATCAGGATCCCTGACCGGACCGCCTTTTTTATTTCATTACAGGTCTTCCCCACACTCGCATATACTATCTTCTTCGGGTCTACCCCAACCTTCATCGCCCTGTAGAGTTCTCCACCAGATACTATATCAAGTCCTGAGCCTTTTTTTACTAATGCACTCAGGACTGCCAGATTGGAATTTGACTTCATGGAGAAACATATAAGCGGATTGATAGACTTAAAAGCATCCTTTATCTTCCTGTAATGGTCTATCAACGTCTTATGGCTATAAATATAAACCGGCGTCCCTGCCTCCTCCGCTATATCGCCTACCCTGACATCCTCACAATAAAATTCATTCCCCTTGTATCTAAACTCGTGCAATCCTATCACCCTCCTTTAAGAATGACTTTTCCCGCAACTCCAGCACTCTGTAAATTGTCCATCTATCTCTTCACCACACCCGGAACATTTCCAAGGTTGACTCGGTGAATCCTTGGAATTTAAAGCTGTTTCTATAATTTCCCGAGCATAGTCATACTGGGAGTCTTCCAAAACCCAAATCTCTGGCCAGCACTCAATAGGCGGGACTTCTCCTGCCACACCCGTAAGATACTCTCCCTTGAGTATAGGATGAATACCGTGGATTTCAAGAACATTCTTAAGATGCCATACCATTAGACTATCATACGAACTGTAAACTTTTTTCATAAGGGCTGCCCCTGTGCTACAGCCACAAGATTATGTGGCTTCATATACTACTTTACCAGACCAGAACTACCCCTGCCATACATTCCAAAAACTTCCTTCTCTTCATCTATCTTACCTGCTCCTTAACACCACCCACAATGAATAGATAACGTACGCCGCACTGCATGAAGGCGCGGCATATCAGTACATTCAACAGTCAGTGCTGCGGCTGTTGGCCGACCCGAAGGGCAAGCGTAGCACTGCGTTGACGGTTTGTATTTGTATCGCGCCCCGTTCCTGGTTTCAATTTTTAATTTATAGCAGCAAAGTCTCTACGATTTTTTTACCAAGAAATTTGGCAATTTTACCATCAGAATAATTGTGGCTCGAAGAATCAATTATGGAAGCAATCGCCTTACCAACAATTACTTCCCATGGTTTATCACATCCAATTATGCCAAGAATGTCATTCCGAATAGTTTTAATATTAGTTCCCCTTCTATCGAAGGATGATTGCATAAAATAAGACATAGAGTCAAAATGTGGATGTTGCTGATTATCGCGTACCCATTTTTCAATCCCCAGTTTTACCGTATCCCAATTACTACTCATTATTGCCAATGATTCGTCAGTAAGAAGCAGATTCTCAGAAGAATAGCAATTAAGCCTTGTTCTTAATAAAGGCGGTTTATCGGTTATTTCATCCATTATTCCGTCGCCATCCCTTAATGAAAATGCCTTTGCTTTTTCATATACTGCGTTCATAATATTTATAGCTTCATTTTCGTGCTCATCTAGAAATGATTTGCCACCAACGGAACATGGATACAGTTTAAGTTTCCCATTGGATGTCCTCACTGCTTGTTGCCAAATTCTCTCTTCATCTTCTCCTTCTACAAGAAGAAGTGGTTTTTCATTAAAAATATTCGAAAGAGGATGAGCGCCAAAAATTGGCAATATTCTACTATGTGCTTGTTGAATTGCCTTGAAATTGAAACTTTTCTGGCCTGGTACCATAAATTCAAATCTGGTATATTGCTCTCCAGCAAATGCAGAAAGTAATGCAGTACTATGGGTTGCGATTAAGATATATGTATTTGTCCCGGAACAAATAGTTTTTAATAAATTTCCGAACCTGTATTGTAAGTCTGGATGCAAATGCATGTCCGGTTCGTCAAGCAGCAGTAGGTTAGTCTTATTCGCGATGGCCTCTTTCTGAAAGACTAGGCATTCAATTGACAATGAAATAAGTTCCGATTCTCCGCTACTAATTTTATTTGATGCAACATCTTTATCATTAGAGCGCTGGATTATTTTAAACCCTGCGGTCGCCCTGATTATTGCCACAATATCCAATAAAGTATTGATCCTATCAATGTAACTATCAAAGGTAAAATCAAGTTTTAGGCGCAGTTCCTTGTTCTTTTCGATTTCACGTAAAGAAAGGATTTCTAAGTTACGATATTGTGCCATACTTTGTTGTTTGAATTGATCAAAACGATTTTGTCTCCTTGTATCTATCAACCATTGTGGGTTTTGTGAAATGCTATTATCAATGCCTGGATCATAGATCAAACTACCTCCTCTTTCAGGAGTTATATATTTGATTTTTCCAATGGTTTTATTGTTGACAAGATTTTCATCAAGCGACCTTAATAAACAACTTTTTCCGCAACCATTTTTACCAAGAATAATATTAATCTTGTCCAAATTTTGAAGAGTAAAATCACTGAATGGTGGCAAATCCATTACCTGTCTCCTTTTTATTTCTGAATCGGGGCGCATTCTTGGATATTACAAATCAGTAATGTTGGCTAACGTTTCGCGGCTAACTTGATAAGATTACTAACCTCTTGTTTTACAGTCTGCATTTTGTCTCCCTACTTTCTTGATTATGCATTTTGCATAACGGTACTTTTGATTCTTTCTTTTACCCATTCCCAATCAGGATTTCCATAATTAAAAAATGATTTAAAGTTATCTTTTAGCCAATCGTAATAATCATTTTCAATATATTGACTAAAACATTCTGCTAATTCATTAAGTTTAATATTTTTGGGTATTTTTATTTCTTCTAATTCTCCCATTAAAAAATCATTTACAACAATTCTATCAAGCATAATACTTTCTCCTTTTGGTAAAAATAATTTTAATCTTTTATTACTCCGTTTGGACGAGGCATATGTCCATTAATTTTAAAATTATTATAAACATCAAATACTGACTTGCAAAATTTAATCATTCGTTCATCATTAATCTTAATTGCTTTTCCATACATTTTAATAAAATATCTTTTACTTGCTTCTGTTTGTGTATAATTCTTTTTCATTAGATTATGTTCCATGCACAAAGTTTGTCCATTATCAACAGAGTTATCACCACCTTTATCTTTTGACTTAATATGGTCTGCACATATCTCGACCCCATCTTTACTGCCACGTCCACATACAACACACTGATATTTGTCCTTTTTAAATATTTCTTCTTTCACTTCCGTGGGGAAATCGAACAACTCAATTTCTTCAACATGTTCAGGGTCATAACGATAAATACCCTTGCTGACTTTGATTAATTTCCCTTCTTGATGCAGTTTACGAATGGCTCTCCACGGGTCTCTTGGAGGTTCAGGGTTATCTTTGAGATATTGTTTAGTTACCCAGTCCACGACTGGACCATGTTTAAGATCTTTTTTAGGATGTTTCTGAAAATACTCCATGATTAAGTCGCTGATACTCTTAGCCATTATCTACCTCCCACCGCCATATTAAATTTGAGTTGATTTATCTGTCCTTCTGTTAAAAGTCGTCTCTTTGCTAATTCACAATATTTCTTGTCAATGTCAACTCCAATGCCTTCACGTCCAGTCTGTAAACAAGCAAGTAATGTTGAACCGCTGCCAAGAAATGGGTCAAGAACCGAATCACCAACAAAACTAAAAAGTTTTATACATCTCCTCGGTAACTCAACAGGAAAGGGAGCAGGATGCCCAATTCTTTTTTTACTCTCACCACTAAAGTTCCATACGCCGTTTGTCCATTCCATAAACTCTTTTTTGGTTATATCTGATTCTCTACTACCACTCGTCTTTTTCCATTCTTTTTTATATAGAACAACAATAACTTCTACAGGAGCTATTACGTAAGGAGCAGCAGCGGAGAGCCAAGAACCCCAAGCTGTTCTTCTTGAAATATTTTGTTCATTCCAGATAATCGTAGAATGATATTTGAAGCCGACTTGCTTTGCAATGGTTGTAATATCCGCACACATACTTTGTTGACCTCCTTTATTTTTATCTAACGGGATATTAAGACAAAACCTTCCATCATCTTTGATGAATTTATAACATCGTGCAAGCCACTCTCTCGTAAATGCCAAATAATCATTATATGACATGGTATCGTCATGTGAGTTATACTTTATGTCCACATTATATGGAGGAGATGTAACTATTAAATCTATGGAATTTTCTTTTACACTCTCTGTTTTTGAAATATCAGAATTATATATCCAAATTGAATCAGTGTAAAAAAATAATTCATCCGCTTGAATGGAATAAGGTTTTGCTACATAAGCTGTCTCGATTTCCTTTATCATGAAATCAGTTTTTTTGTATCTGCTCGGATTCTGGGGAGCTTCAAATTTTTGGCTTGCCTTTAAATATTTCTCGATATTTTTTTTACTAAAACGCCTCTGTCCACCAGGTGTTTTTGTTGAGGATATTAAGCCTTGCTTTTCCATACGATAAATAGTGGCTGTACTTATTCCAAGATATTTAGCTGCTTCCTTGGTTGTATAAATGTTTTTTTCTTCCATGGGAACACCTCCTATAAAGTGTTAAAATGCTTTATTAGGATATTACAACATTAATCAACACTTGTCAATATTTATTTTGAGATGCATAACTACAATTAGACTACCGATAAATCCATTTTAATGCTTTCATGCAAACTATTTCTCGCTGGATTTTGCCTTCATGCTTCCAGCATGCTCTTTATATTCTCGGTCATGTCAAGAACATTCCTCATTAAGGCGGGATTTTCCTTGATACAAGTCGTACAGGGTGATATAATCACAGAATCATGGGGGTATCTTTCTATTTAGGGATATTCGTAATATCCGGGGGCACGCTGACTCTACAGATATTACTTACAAGAATCTTTTCTATCAACCAGTGGTACCATTTTGCCTTTATGGCTGTAAGTATCGCCTTATTAGGATTTGGGGCGAGCGGCAGTTTCCTATTCTTATTTCCAAAACTTATAAAGGCAAATGAGGAAAAATTATTAGGTATCCTTTCTCTATTATTCTCCTATACTACTCTTATAAGTTACTGGGCAATAAATAACCTTCCTTTAGATTCGTTCCGAATAGGGGTAGACCGTATTCAGCTCCTTTATCTTGCAATAGAATACCTGGTACTTATAATCCCATTTTTCTTTGCAGGGCTTATCATTGGCATTGCCATAGCCAAAACTCCTCAACATATCTCTAAGTTGTATTTTTTTAACCTTACAGGTTCTGCTATCGGCTGCATCTTAGCCTTACCTATTGCAGCGAGTGGAGAAAAAGGCATTTGCTTCATAGTCTGGTCCGGGATTATCGCCTGTTTCTTCTTTCTATTGCCGATGGTGAAAAACTTCCGCCTTAATTTATTGTGGTTAATTTTTTTATCTACCTGTATCTTAGCCCTTTTTATCCCAAATCAGCCCAATCTATACAGAATCAGGCTCTCTGAATATAAGACCTTAAGTCAATCAATCAGGGCCGAAGGGGCTTCTATCCTCTTAACCGAGTGGAATCCATTTTCAAGGGTAGATGTGATAAAGAGTCCAATCGTCAGGGTCTATCCTGGCTTGAGTTATATCTATCCGTCCATCCCACCTGAACAGTTGGGTATTACAATAGATGGTGAGAACTTGAGCGGGGTTACGAGGTTCAGCGGCAGGTTAGAAGAACTGGAATTCACCGATTATCTACCACAGGCTTCTGGATTCATTTTAAAAGAGAATAAGAAACTATTACTTATAAATCCACGTGGAGGGCTGGATTTACTCACAGCCTTATACCATAAGATGAGCCCTATAACAGTCATAGAAGAAAACCCTTTGGTGATGAAGGTTCTCAAATCTGATTTAAAAGAATTTTGTGGCAATTTATATGACAGGAATGGAATAGAGGTAAAATCTGAGACTGCACGCAGTTTTATAGGCAGTACTCCTGATACATTTGACATTGTCCATATATCACTCTCTGATTCATTTGGCCCTGTCAGTTCTGGTGCATTCAGTCTATCAGAAAACCTC
>CAYVEO010000083.1:0-8788 GCA_964449965.1 uncultured Planctomycetia bacterium | reverse complement strand
AAGGATATGAAAGATAAAGGGATGGAAGATGACATCCATAAGAAGACAGGTCTCTTCCTTGACCCGTATTTCTCTGCTACAAAGATTAAATGGCTCCTTGACAATGTTGAAGGACTTAGAGAAAAGGCTGAATCAGGTCTGGTTTTATGCGGGACTATTGATACATGGCTATTATGGAAACTCACTCTCGGTAAAATCCATGCAACAGATTACAGTAATGCCTCAAGGACTATGCTATTTAACCTAAAGACGTTAAACTGGGATAAAGGACTTTGTGAAATATTTGGTGTGCCCATGGATATCCTGCCTCGCATAATGGAATCAAGCGGGTTATTTGGCTATACAGATAAGAGCCTATTTGACAGGGAAATCCCCATCACAGCCGTTGCAGGTGACCAGCAGGCTGCCATGTTTGCACAGGGGTGTTTTGAACCGGGGATAGTTAAGAATACCTATGGGACAGGTCTATTTCTACTTATGAATACGAGGGATAAAATCCACATTTCCCAAAATTTAGTTACGACAGTCGGATGGAAAATTAAGGGAGAAGTTGACTATGCAGTTGAAGGTAGTGTCTTCATCGGCGGCGCTGCTGTCCAGTGGCTCAGGGATGGTCTGAAACTATTCAAAGATGCCTCTGAAACAGAGGCAATATCAACCTCTGTTAATTCTACAGAAGGCGTCTATTTTGTCCCTGCCTTGGTAGGATTGGGTGCACCTTACTGGGACGCAAATGTAAGGGGAACGATTACCGGCATCACCCGCGGCACAAAATCAGCCCATATTGTCAGAGCCGCACTTGAGGCAATTTGCTACCAGACGAGGGACGTCCTGGAGGTTATGGTTGAGGAACTAAACATAAGATTAAAAAGGCTCCAGGCAGATGGTGGTGCATGCCAGAACAATTTCATTATGCAGTTTCAGGCAGATATATTAGATATACCTGTAGAGAGGCCAAAGGTTATAGAGACTACTGCGCTTGGCGTAGCTGGAATGGCTGGTCTCGCTATCTGTTTATGGGATTCCAAAGAGGAATTTATATCCGCAAGACGGATTGACAGGGAATTCTATAGTGATATGAGAGAAGAAGATAGGGAAATCTACTATTCCGGCTGGAAAAACGCCATAAAAAAATCCTTGTCAAAAAAGGATTGATGTGATATATTTGAGGCATACTAAGGAGGTGTCGTATGGTACATCTTATAGGTATTGATATAGGTACTACAGGGACTAAGGCTCTACTCATAGATAGGGACGGCAGGATTATAGCCCGTTCTACCATTGAGTATCCGCTTTCTCAACCTAAATTAGGCTGGGCTGAGCAGGACCCTGGTCAATGGTGGGGGGCTACTATAAACACCATAAAAAGGGTAATATTTGACTCCAGGGTAGACCCGAATACCATAAAGGGTATCGGACTCTCAGGACAGATGCACGGTGCCGTATTCATAGATAGGGATTTCAATGTCCTGAGACCCTGCATCATGTGGTGTGACCAGAGGACAGATGCAGAGTGCAAATATATTACAGAAAAGATTGGCAAAAAGAGGTTAATCAATCTTACCTGTAACCCTGCACTCACAGGATTTACCGCGCCCAAGATATTATGGGTCAGAAAACATGAACCAGAGGTTTATAATAATACTTATAAAATACTTCTTCCCAAGGATTTCATAAGATTCAAACTTACAGGTGAATTCGCCACAGATGTTTCAGATGCCTCAGGAACACTGCTATTTGATGTCCGGAATAGGCGTTGGTCAAAAGAGATGCTAAAAGGGCTTGATATAGACATGGATTTAATGGCTAAATCTTACGAATCATACGAGATTACAGGGAGAATTACCGAAGAAGTAGCCTCTGAGACGGGATTGATAAAAGGGACACCTGTTGTTGGTGGTGCAGGTGACCAGGCTGCCGGGGCTGTAGGCAATGGGATAGTCAACACAGGGGTTATTTCTGCTACGCTCGGTACATCCGGGGTGGTCTTTGCATATAGCAATCAGCCAAAGGTAGACCCTCTTGGCAGGCTACATACGTTCTGCCATGCCGTTCCTGGTAAGTGGCACCTCATGGGTGTCATGCTCTCTGCCGGGGGCTCATTCAGATGGTTCAGAGATACTTTGGCAGACTCAGAAGTCCTTTCTGCCAGAGAAGAAGGGATAGACCCATACGAGGTTCTGACTCATAAAGGGGAATCTGCCACACCAGGCTGCCAGGGATTGATATTCCTGCCCTATCTAACAGGTGAGAGGACACCTCATGCAAACCCAAATGCCAGGGGGGTCCTTTTTGGGCTGAATCTGCGCCATGGGAAACCAGATATAATAAGGTCTATAATGGAAGGCGTTGTTTATGGCATGAGGGATTCATTAGAGATTATAAAGGAACTCAAAGTAGCGGTGAATGAAATTCGCGTATCAGGCGGCGGCGCCAGAAGCGGGTTGTGGAGACAAATACAGGCTGACGTGTATAATAAACCCATAACGGTCATAAACGTGGATGAAGGACCTGCATTTGGTGTGGCACTTCTGGCAGGTGTAGGCACAGGAATATACAAGTCAGTAGAGGAGGCATGTAAGAAGACTATTAAGGTGGCAGAAAAGGTCAAGCCCAATCCTGATAATGTTAAGACATACGAAAGATTTTATCATATATACCAGAAATTGTATCATTCGCTAAAAGATAGATTTGATGAAGTGGCAGAGGTAGTGTAACGGTCAGATATATTCAACAAACCTGTCAAATCCTTATCAGTCTCAGAGGCAGCATGTTTAGGGTGCGCCATGCTATCTGGTGTAGCCATAGGTGAATATAAATCTCTACACGAGGCAGTGGATAGAATCGTCAAGGTCAAAGAAATATTCAAACCCAACTGCAGAAACGCCAGGATATACGAGGAAAAATTAAAGGTATATACCATGCTTTATCCAGCATTAAAAGATATTAATTATTGCATATAAATGTTTAAACCAGATTTTATTCATACCGAGATTAAGAAACAGAGTTATGAGATATCACTGCATGCAGATGACGAATGAATTGCTGAGAGCTTAACTATTTTTCAGATAGAGTTTGTATTATCAAATTGTGAAATTATAGAACAATATCCTGATGACCCACGTGGAGAAAGTTGTTTAGCATTAGGTTTCACACCTGAGAGGATACCAGTTCATGTTGTTTGCGGGAAAAATCTCTCAGGGCATTTGATTCTTATTACAGTTTATATTCCTATAATGCCGAAATGGAGAGATCCATATACGAGAAATAGATAAAGGAGGTATTAGTCTATGAGAAAGAAATATAGTGATTGTTTCTACTGTGGAGGTGTTGTAAAAGAGCATCTCATGCCTCGAGAATTGAGATGGCAAGAACAATTATTCGTCTTTGAAGACGTTCCTATGGGTGTCTGCACGCAATGCGGAGAAAAAGTAATACTACCAGAAGTAGCGAAGGTTATTGATAGAGTTATTCAAGAAAAGAAGAAACCAACAAGAACTATTCAAGTTCCTGTGTATCATTACAAACCCCAAACAGGATTGCGTCATCATAATATTGCGACAGTATAAGGAATGATTCCTACAATTATTTCAAGAAGGCAGGCGGTCATCTCTATACCGGCACTACAGGTACAAATGTTATGGACTTGATTTTGATATTAGTAAAACAGGAATAAATATAGCGATGTGAGGGGGGTAGATAAAAAAATAGGATTTTAATTGACAAATGAAATTTAGTATAGTAGTATTATATTGGATAGGGGGTGAACACTTTATGAGAGGCGAGAGCATTACGGCAAAAATCAATAGTATTGAGGCACAACTTGAAATCTTAAAATTCTCAGATAAGATATGCATTTCTCCGAGAACTGAAGGGGGGCTCCGTAGTCTTAAAGGGTTTCTAAAAGGAAAGACAAATTTTAACGAAATGGATTTTGAAGAAGCTAAGATTAAGTTTAAAGAGAAACTATGAGTGTATTGATGAGTTGTAGAAAATTTAAGACGGTTAAAATCTTAAACCTAAGGTTATTATCTTCTTTGGGCCGGCGTTGATAGGGATAGAGTTTTTAACCACTTTCAAAACCCCTTTTATCTCCTCATTCATATTCAATAAGTATGCCTTCTTAATCTTTTTGAATGAAGAAACCTTGCCTTTGGTTGACCTGTTAGAGATATTATAAAACCTGAGCACAAGCATATCATCGTCTTCTGCCTTCTTTAAGCAGGAGATGACTAAGTTATCAGGGCTTAAGGTGATGAAATTAGCCTGAGAAGGGAGCGGCTTCTTTATGTCCTTATTTTCAATAGTAAAATCATGGACTGCCCTTAAAGCCACCCTGTAATTCAATGCCTCTTTGTAAACTTTTGATTCTAACCAATCACCTGTGTGAGGATAGATAGAATAATTAAAGGTATAGTTACCCTGGCATTGTGCATCAGGGGTCCTCTGTGGCCAACCCGCACCCCCTGGCCTTGTAAGGAGGTCCTCCCTTGATAAGTCACCTACGCACCTGAGGAGCGTTAGGGCAATTTCTCTTTCAGAATTATCCTGGACCTCAAACTCTGTCAATCCTTCGCTTATTATGGCAAGTCCTTTGTCAGGGTCTGATAAATCTATGAAACTATCATATGGATAGGTCTTGCTCGGCTCTTCCAGGTGCTCTTTGGTTCTTAATTCTTGCTTAATCGGCCTTTTTACTACGTCAAATTTACTATCTGCCCATGAATAATCTGTCTTTATACCGGATGGGAATACTGCTCTAAGGCGGTGGTCTTTAACCACGTTATCAACGCTCGTAGATATATCAACCCTTTTTGAACCTCTCTGTAAAGAGACTACACTCTTGACATATAGAGGGATTAATTTTTCGCTCCTGCCTGTTCTATCTTCTTTGAGTTCTCCTGGCACGAGCATCTCATGGACGAGTTCTAAACTTGCGATATTAGGCCCTGATGTTAAATTTTGAATCCTGGCAGGTTTATTTAAGGTGGTGGCGATATTGTCTGTTTTAGGATAGGAGTAATTATACTCATCCCCGGCATCACCGCCATCTTCAAAATAATTGAGGTTATAGTAGGTCTTTCCAGAAACTTTGTCTTCTAAATTGAGACTACCATCAGGGTTAACCTGGATTTTGAGGAATTCATTCTCAATAGAATTGTTACTGGATATTAACTTGTCGCCATTTTGCTTTGTTGTCTCTGACTTCTTTATCATATATGCCTTATATCCGCAGGCAGGGACATTATTGGCTATGAAATTTATAGTGAACCTCTTTACTGGTTTGATTAATGGAAATAATTCAGGTCTCAGGATTATCCTATTAGTAGATTCTTCACAAGACACATGATATGGGATTTCATTTCCTTTATCATCATATAGCCCGAATCCTTCTATTTTCTCTTCCTCAGGAAAATCCACTTCTGCCTTTACGGCTTCACTCCTCTGCCAGTTGAGGGTATTAAATATAACCAACTTATTATTACCACCTGGCACATCTATATTATGGACAATAGAATTTAGACTTCTATCAGTAATGTCTCCTGCAATCTCTTCTGCCCAGGAGAATCTTGCCGTCATATCTTTGTGCACCTTATCAATACTGCACCCGCATATAGAATCATGCGGGTGATTTTGGAGGAGATACTTCCATGCCCTGTCAATGGCACCATAGTGATAATTCCCACCTGCCATCATATCAAAACTGGAGGTAGGCTCTGCCCACTTTTCTAACATGGTCTGGACCCTATTATTGGCAAGTTTGAGATACATCCTGGTTGAAACAACGCCTGTCAACAGGATTGTATATTTAAATCCCTTTCTAAGTTCTCCTTCTATTATCTTTAATTTGGGTTTTGATGACTTTACCTTTGATATGTATCTCTCCATATTACTATGCACTATCCTTGCATCGTTAAGGCGTTTGTTTAGATTGGCAATAATACAGGGGAGTTCTGGCTGTGGCTCTACATGGTCTACGCCATTTAAGAATAGAAGATACGGCGTCTGAGCCCTGCTGATGCATTCTGCCTTTGCAGTCTCTACTTTTTTAAGTGCCTCTTCTATGTCAATTGGCAGGTATAAGGCGTTGCAATAACCGCTCTTAGGTAGATGGAGGAATAGGACCTCTGAACCATCTGGACCCTTCCAGATATACTCGGATTTACTCTGGCTATCCTCGCCTCCGAATCCACGCCATAGTATAGCATTGTCTATGTCAAAACCCCTGAGTATCTGGGGCATCTGAGAGATGTGTCCAAATGGGTCAGGTATATAACCTGATTTCATCACCCTGCCAAATGCCCTTGCAATCCTATGGCCGCGCAATAGATTCCTTATAGTCGCTTCCCCGCTTACAAGGAATTCATCAGGCAGGATATACCATGGTCCTACGAATATCCTTCCCTCTTTTATATACCTCTTCAGTTTCTCTCTGTTTTTATGGCGTATTTCAAGATAATCCTCCAGTACTACTGTCTGGCCATCAAGCATATAGTATTTATAATCAGGGTTGGAATCCATAATCTCCAATAGGTGGTCTATCAAATCCCCAAGCCTCAATCTAAATTGCTCAAAAGTCAGATACCATTCCCTATCCCAATGTGTATGGCTTACAAGATGTATCTCGTATTTCTTGGACATATATTTTATTCCCCCTTCTATTGTGAAAACATTATATCATTTACCTTTACTGCTGTCAAACAAAATTCATTTTACAATTCCATAAGGTTGTAGTATAATGTCATACAAGGAATGGATGAGTGAATAAGTCCATAAGGTTTTATTTGGTTTAAATATGCGATTAAAACTTATTGCCTGCGAAGTTGTGTATCGTGAGATATGCCTGTGCGTATCTGAGTCTAAAAACATTGTGGACGTATCTTTTATTACCCAGGGTTTGCATGACCTTGGGCAGGAAGGAATGGTTCCAAGATTACAAAAAGAGATAGACAGTGTGGATGAAGCCAAATATGATGCTATTCTTCTTGGCTACGGGTTGTGTAACAATGGCATAGCAGGCATAAAGGCGAACAAGGTAAAGATTGTAGTGCCGAGGGCACACGATTGTATCACATTATTTTTTGGTTCCAAGGAACGCTATGAGGAATACTTTGCTAACAATCCCGGGACGTATTTTGAGACAACCGGATGGATAGAAAGAGACAGCGTTAACATGGAAAACGTATCTGAATCAGTCAATCGCCAGTTAGGACATGCGACTTATGAGGAATATGCAAGAAAATATGGTGAAGAAAACGCTAAATATCTGACAGAGACTCTTGGCGACTGGACTAAGAATTATCGTAAATATGCATATATAGATATGGACAAAAGATTTCCCGGGTATGAAGAAGAAGTCAGGAAAAAAGCAAAAGAAAAAGGATGGGAATATGAAAAATTAGAAGGTGACATGCGGCTATTAAGGAAGTTGGTAGATGGAGAGTGGGATAAAGAGGATTTTCTTGTGGTTATGCCCGGCCAAAAAATATACGCAGCCTATGATAAAAATATTATTTATGCATTGTAACTTTTTGAATAGAAAGAAATAGATTTATATGATTTATATTGACAAATCTATTCTCTAATGCTAAAATTTAGACTATTAAAGCAAATGAGAACACAAAAAAAATTTAAATCTATTGAAGAGTTGGCAGAAATGGTAAAGCCAATTTTAGAAAATTATCCTGTGCAAAAAGCCATAGTATTTGGTTCTGCCAGCCGCGGGGATTTGAGTAAAAAAAGCGACGTTGATATGATTATTTTAGAAAATACATCTAAACGTTTCTTTGAACGTTATGAAGGTATATATCTTGAACTAAATCGGGTTCTGGGTACAATTGTAGACTTGCTTATATATACTCCCGAAGAGTGGGAGAAGATTTCTGAACGTTCCTTTATTAGAAGAATCATAGAGGAAGGGAAGATTATCTATGAGCGGTGAAAGAAATAAACATGAGGCAGAAAGATGGCTTAATACAGCTAAAGAAGATATAGAAGCAGCCTCAATTCTTTTTAATAACAAGAAGTTTTCTCATGCTTGCTTTTTGTCCCAGCAGGCTGCTGAAAAAGCTATTAAGGCAGTGTTGTTGATTGACAAATAGAGTAGAAGTAATATTATATTGCATAGAGTGGTGAACATGTTCGGTAAGGAGAGAATGTTCTGAGTATAATCAGTAAAATACGCAAGAAGGTCGTTGATAAGGAATATGAATTCACAATTCCACATTTTTTTGAAGAGATGGCGGCAGATGGTATTGAATTTACAGATGTTAAAAGAGCCATAACAACAGGTAAAATTATGCGGAAGTTTACCCGCGATCCAAGAGGCACACGATATGAAATTGTAGGAAAATCCAATAGTGGGATAGAGGTTGGTGTTATCTGTAGGCTAAAAAGTACTGGCAAACTACTTTTTATAACTGTATATGCCCTATGAAGGAGGTGATGATAGTGTATAACTATGGGGAATGTGAAATTTGCGATACTCCACTACAAGAGAAAAATATTCGGCAGGATTTTTGGATTAAGAACAAATTGGTAGTAATAGAAAAAGTTCCAGCTGGAGTATGCCCGCAATGTGGAGAGAAAGTTGTCAATGCAGAAGTAGGAAAGCATATTGCTGGACTACTTAAGGACCGAGGACGTATAGATAGAGCACCTACTATAACTGTTCCTCTTATAAAATATGAAACAAGAAGAACCATGGTGGTTTGATGTTGAACCTGCACACAAGTAAATGTTTAGTATTTGGAAGTAAAGATTAACGCCCATACCCCCCCGACTGCCA
>CAYVEO010000082.1:0-9031 GCA_964449965.1 uncultured Planctomycetia bacterium | reverse complement strand
TCTTCAATGTTTCCTCTTCATTCAGTAATCCCTTCGCCTCTTCATCCTTGCCTTTTATGCCCTTGCTCTTTTCTCCTGTTTCTTTTAGCCTCTTGGCGAGTAGTCCTTCACGTGTCTTTAACCCCTGCTGGACACTCTCTAATTCCTGACGACTTGCTTCTAATCCCTTCTTGCGTCTCTCTATCTCTTTTCTTAGTCCCTCTATCCTTGATTCTATCTCACTCTTTACCGTTAACCGTTCTTTGTTTTCCCGCTCTATAGATTCTTCACGTGCTGCTATTCCTTCCTCTTCTTTCCTTATCCTCTCTTCCTCTTTTGCTAAGACTGCAAATTTTTTGTTTAACTCTTCTTCTTGCCTGGATAATTCCTTATCTACAGAATCCAACTCTTTGATTTTTGCCTGTAACTTAGCCTTTTCTTTTCCAATGTCTTCTAATTGCTTCTTTTCCTTTTCATCTTTCTTCCTTGAATCCAAATCCGCCTGTTTTTTAGCCAACTCCTTCTCCCTTTGTGCAAAGAGTTTCTGTCTGCGGGATTGTTCTTCCCTAATTTTCTCTAATCTAATTTTTCTATCTTCTGATTCTTTTGCTATCTTATCTAAGCGTTCCTTTTCTCGCGCAAATTCTTCCCGTATTTTTTCGGGTTTCTCAGCATCTACTTTCTTTACCTCTGCAGATGGCTTTTCCTCTTCAGGTATAATGGTGAGTTTCTTTTCAGGAAGAATCTCAGCAGGCGTCTCAACAGCCGGGGCTTCAACTTTAGGAACTTCTTTTACCTCAACTGGTGGACTTATGGCTTGAGGTTTTTTTATCTCTAACCCCTCTGGACTTTCCTCTGCCACAATTTCTGTTTGAATATCCTGAACTTCCAATATACTGGTAGTACCTTCTGTCAAAAAGCGATAATGGGTAGCCTCGTTCAATTCAACAATAATAAAATCTAATGCATAATAGGTGCTATCCAATCCTTCTTCTATTTTTTCTGCAGCTTTTACAACGCGTATTTGTCGGACGAACCCTTTACCAACAGGAGATATATCCGGGAGATTAGAAAAAATGGTCCCGATTGGGTCAACGATTATCTGCGTAGGAGTTTTCACTGCGTATGTAGTAATCATAGCAGGTTGATTTGTCTCCATGGTTATCTTGACCTTATCGCCTGCCACCTCAGGGGTTAGCGATACAATTTTAAGGACAGGAGGAGGTTCTGCCTTTAATGGAATTGTGAATAAAGGAAATAAAAATCCTATTAATAAAATGGCTGTTTTTTTCATTGCTTTATCCCCTCCTCTTCTTCCTCTGTTTTTTCTTTACGACGTTCATTATATTCCTTTAACCTCGGAGACTCTTCTCTTTCCTTAGTTACAGTCTCTTCTTCCTCAGTTTTCTCCTCTTCCTCTTTCTTCAGCCGTTCTGTTTCTTTACGTGCTTTTTCTTCTTCCTTCTTCTTTCTTGCCTCTTCTTTCTTACGCGCTGTTTCTAATTTCTTCTGCCGTTTTGCCTCTTCTTTAGCAAGCCGCTCTTTCTCTTGCTCCTGCTTTCTCGCATCTTCTTTGGCTCTCTTCTCTTCCTCTTTCCTTAATTGCTCCTGCTCTTTTTGTGCCTGCTCTACCTCTTTTTGTGCCTTAGCCTCTTCCTCTCTCTTCAGTCGCTCTGCTTCCTTACGTGCCTTCTCTTCTTCTCTTAATGCTTGCTCTTCTGCCTTCTTCTTTATAGATTCCTCTTTCTTACGGAGTGCTTCATCTGCCTTCGCCTGTTTCAATGCCTCGGCTTCCTGACGTTTTGCCTCCTCAGCCTGTTTTGCCTCTTCCTTCCGCTGGGCTGACTCTATCTCCTTCTGCCTCTTTAACTCCTCTTTCGCAAGCCGTTCATTCTCTTGCTCCTGTTTCTTTGCCTCTTCCTTGGCTCTCTTCTCTTCCTCTTTTGCAACCTGTTCCGCTTTCTTCCTTAATTGCCCTTCCCTCTCTGCACGTATTTTAGCAAGACGTGCCATCCTATCCGCATCTTCGACTTCTTCCTCAGTTTCTCCAATTAGAGGTTGAATTTCTTTTCCCTTAGCAGTAACTTCCGCAGGTAGCTTACCTGTGGCAGATATTGCCCCTACACCTGTAGTAACTGTAAACCTTTTCTTTATTTCTTTACCTGCTTCTTCGGTTTCTAACCGGTTTTTCACCTCTATTACCGCTGAATTTCCTTCCACACCAAATGTATAGGAGACTGGTTCCTCTAACTCTAAAACTATCATATCCAACAGATATTCACCTTCGCCCAAGGCAATCCCCTCTCTCTGCCGGGCATTTACAAACCTTGCTTGTTTAATTCTACCCTTGTTAACTGGCAGAATATTTTCTTCTTTATAAGAGACTAATCCTAAAGGGTCTATATAAATTAATGGGGGATTATCAACACTATAACCCACCATTACTGTAGGATGGTCTGAAGATATATTTATCTTCACGCTATCAGGTAATTCTTCAAACGATATATTTTCTATTTTGGAAATAACTTGAGGCTCGGGTTCTTCCTGCCCCGCAACAAATCCACTTATACCTAAGATGGTAAATAAAACGAAGGAGAATAATAATACCTTTTTCACCCCTGACTCCTTTCTTGATTTACTACAGCCGCATATTTTTTCATTCAGATTTTGCCCGCAATGAAGGCATAGCCCCTTGCAATTTTCTTTACACAAAACTCTTATTGGATAATCCAATATTATTTCCTGGCGTAAGTCTTCTAACAGATCTATTATGGACTCAGATAAGTCATAGTTTAAATGAAAGGTTTTTGAGAAGACCTTGTCTGTATCTACCAAACATTTGCCACATGTAATTCTCATCGTCCCTTGTACGGCTGCCTCAACGGACACGTTCTCTGTATCCCTGGTGACTTCAACCGTAATGTTGACAGGCGCAGCCATTTTTATCTGGCCAGTATCTATGTCAAGCAGGGCAGGTTCATAAACTTCTTTTAAACTCAGACCGCTTTCCGGAATTTCATGGACATTTATTTTCATAATTGCTATATTTATTTAAACTCTACGTCCGGGATGCCTGTATTTAATCTAATTTCTTCTAACCGGGCTGTATTTACTATATTCCCTGTTTCTAAATATGCCGTCTCCTGATATCTCGTTGGAATTGTTATGCCGTTTTTGGTACTGTAATCCAAAGTCTCTTTCCTATACATCAATTTGCCTTTTTCATCATAAATCTCATTGTAGAGTTCCACCTTGTCCTGAGTATTTACCTTGAGCCTTAATTTACTGTAAAGTTTCTCTTCTGTAACAGGATATGCTTCAAGGATATATACGCCTTTCCCTTCATTGCTCACTATCTCTACCCTGTGTTTCTCCATGAACTCCTTTAAATGATAAAAATAGTCTATCTGGCTTGGCGTAGTCTGCACCGTGTAATCCGAAGCGTTTAACGTTACAGGTTCCTGCCCGGGTTCTTTTATAGTCGTCTTGTCACCATCTGTTATTATAGTTACATCGGGAGAAATCATCTTCGTCTTGTCAGGCGGTTTTATTACCATATCGCGGAGCGCCGTCTTTGGAGGATTATCCCCAACCTGCGACGTGTCAGTAATAGTCGCTGCCATATCCTTTATCAATGCGTAATTATCTGATATCTTCCCGAGAATTACTTCTACACTGTTTTCATCTGTAACAAGTAACCCGGGTGAAGAAGGATTATCGTCTCCCCATGTAATAGTGCCACAGAATAAGAACGATAACAATATTATCGCTGTCCTTAAATTTTTTTGCATATCCCCTTCTAATAGTTCATGCTTTCCTTCTGGCATACTGTCCAAGCAGTTTTTTCTTAAGTTCCCGCTCAATAAATGGCGGGACGAATGCCCGGACGTTTGCTCCTAAGGAAACTGCTTCTTTGATAAGCCTTGATGATATATAGGAATATGTCTCCTTGGGCATCATAAATATCGTCTCTATATCCTTGTTCAATTTTCTGTTTGTTAGCGCCATCTGAAATTCGTATTCAAAATCAGATACCATCCTTAAGCCTCTCACCACTACATTGGTCTTTTTATTTATGACATATTCTACAATCAAACCCTTAAAGTCATCTATTATAATGCCCTTTATACCCTTTGTAGCCTTCTTTAACATAGAGACCCTTTCTGCTACTGAAAATAACGGTGCCTTATCAGCATTGTGGGCAACTGCAACTATCAATTCATCAAATATAGTGAGCGCCCTCTTGATAATATCTATATGCCCATAAGTGACAGGGTCAAAACTGCCCGGGTAAACGGCCTGTTTTTTCATAAAATGTCACCACTGTATCGCCATACCTTTTCTCTTTCATAAATTCCAGACTATCTATCTTTTCAGGTATGGAATCCGTCTTGTGATGTTCAGCTACCACTATATTATTCGGAGAGAGTATATCACAATGACTGACATTTATCAAGGTTTTTTTTGCCAGGTCTTTGTAATAAGGCGGGTCAAGAAAAATAACGTCAAACTTCCCACCCTCTTTATCTAATCTAACGAGCATATCCAGAACGTCGGCACGCCGGACAGTTGCATATTCACTTAATTTAAGTGAAATTAAATTGCCTTTTATCTTTTCAATACATTCCTTATTCTTCTCTACAAAATAGACGCTGCCTGCACCCCTGCTTAATGCTTCAATGCCCAGACTGCCACTGCCGCTATAAAGGTCTAATACCGCAGCTCCAGCGACTTTATCACCTAATATGTTGAATATAGCCTGCCTTACCTTATCTAATGTCGGACGAATATTCACGCCCTTTGGGACATGGATTACCCTCCCTCTTAAATCACCTCCTGTTATCCGCATGGAAATATTATCTCATCCGTCCTTCAATTACCTTTTTTATAATACCTTCCTCTACTCCTTCTACTATCCGGACATTGCCAATCTTAGTAGGCAGAACAAATCTGTTTTTACCGCCTATGAATTTCTTATCATGCCGCATAGAGTTTATAACCTCTCCAACATTACATCCTTTAATCCGAGTTGGCAAACCCACCTCACTTATCAATCTCTCAAGTCGTCCAAGTTCATCCTTGCCAAATAATCCAAGTCTATTCGCTATCTCACCTGCACAAACCATTCCTAAAGCCACTGCCTCTCCATGTTTATACCGTCTGTATCCGGTGGCAGACTCAATGGCATGTCCTAATGTATGACCAAAATTCAGTTTTATCCTTATCCCCTTTTCATCCCTTTCATCCTTCTCAACAATCCCTGCCTTAATCCTGTAGGACGTAGATACGACCTTTCGGATAATGCCCCGGTTCTTCAGTGAAATAATATCCTTAGAATGCCTCTCTAAGAGTCTGAATAGTGCAGGGTCTTCAATAACCCCGTACTTAATAACCTCAGCCATACCAGAAAGCAGTTCCCTTTCAGGCAATGTCTTCAATACAGCCATATCCACATAAACCAACCTCGGTTGATAAAACGCCCCAACCATATTCTTCGCATCCTGCCAGTTGATGCCGACCTTGCCGCCTACCCCTGAATCTACAAGCGCCAGTAACGTAGTCGGAACCTGAATATAATTCATACCCCTTCTATACGTGGCTGCTGCGAATCCTCCGAGGTCGCCTACTACGCCGCCACCCAAATTAACGATAAGGAGTTTCTTGTTTTGATACCTGTCAAACTTATACAATTGGTTTATTACCCGGACATAACTTTCAAGTGATTTATTCTCTTCTCCATCAGGGAATTTTGCCATGGCAACTTGTTTAAACCCTGCGGATTTAAGGCTCTTCACCACCCTCTTGCCATATAGAGACGAAACCCCCGGACTCGTAATGATAAATGCCTCATTCCCGCATCGGAGAGAATTTGCATAGGCACCGAGTTTGTCCAGGTTTTCATACCCTATTAATATATCGTATGACCTTCCTTTATCTAAATTTATCTTTATCTTCTCTAATATCGGCATTTTCCCCTCTTATAACTTATCCACATTCTCCCTTATCTTACCGATAGCCTTGACTATGTCTTCCATGTCCCTTTCGTTACCTAAAAGGAGATTATGGGATAACCATACAGCCTCTCTGCACGCCTGTTCTGCATTTGGTGAGAGGACTTTGCTATAATCCATCTCTTTACCGTAATAACGGCATGAAACAGGACAATATTCAGGCCCGGAGCCCTTCTTCAAAAATAATGGATTGCGATAAATCGGATGGGGATATCCAGGCCTGCATGGAATGCCTTCTGCCTGAAGTGCTTCTAAGAAACGTTCTCTCGCGAGCCCCTTAAATTTCTCTGATTCAAAACGAAAACAGTATAGATGATATGCCCTTGAACCGACACCGGGATTTTCTTTTAATATCTTTATACCCTCTATCTTTGGAAGATTAGCATTCAATATTTTTGCATTGCGTTCCCTTATGCGGTTCTGTTCATTTAATCTCTCTAACTGGGCGAGTAGAAGCCCTGCCTGAAATTCGGTCATGCGGTAATTTCCGCCTAACAGATAATGCTCATACCATGGCCCATTCGCGCCTCTGCCGCAATTGGAGTATGACCTTGCTTCATCGGCAAGTTTTTTGTTATTGGTAAGTATAATCCCGCCTTCGCCAGCAGTGATATTCTTACTGTGCTGAAAACTGAATATGCCGGCATTGCCAATAGTGCCAACCCCTCTACCTTTATATTTGCTTCCCCATCCATGAGCAGCATCTTCAATCACCTTCAAACGGTGCCGTTTGGCAATAGCCATAATTTTAGCCATATTCGCAGGCAGTCCGGCAAAATGGACAGGGACAATAGCGCGCGTCTTAGGGGTAATGGCTTGGACAACGGCATCAGAGGATATATTAAACGTATCAATATCTATATCAACAAAGACAGGAATTGCATTTGCCCTTAGGACAGCACTGGCAGTCGCTACAAAACTATAAGATGGGACGATTACCTCTTGCCCTGCACCTATCCCGGATACTATAAGTGCGATTTCAAGGGCTACGGTCCCGTTCACCGCGGTAACGCCGAACCTTGCACCCTGGTATGAGGCAAATCTCTCTTCAAATTCTCTTACCTTCTCCCCATACCACCATCTTCCGCTTTCCAGGACCTCTAAGAGTAATTCTTTTTCTCTCTTCCCGTGAATTGGCCATGGTGGGAATGGTTTATTCCTAATCGGTCTGCCGCCGAGAATGGCTAATTTAGCATTTCCCATATTAACTTCGTCTCTTCAATAATACAAGGCGCAATGTCTCTATTGCCAATCCTATGGCTAAAATAAATAGTATCACTGCACCCCCGCTCACAATCCCTGAATCAACCGTAGGCAAATTTCCTTTTATCAGCAGGACTAAGCCTGGTTTAATCTGCAGTAATAATGACCACATCGTCATCACAAACATAAATACCATGGGGATTAGTGTGATGAGAAAATTCCTGCCGGTCTTCCATAGCCATACAGAGATTACCAGAAGGGTGAGACTCGCAAGTAATTGGTTGCTCGTGCCAAAGATAGGCCAGGCAGTCAAATACGCCCTTTCTTTAGAAACCATCAGAAATATAAAGGGGACGACTAATGTTAGAAAACTCGTTACTATGCGCGCAGTCGTAGTGTGCCAGTTGAATAATTCCTGTAGGATGTATCTGGCTAACCTCGTGCATACGTCTAAGGTATCATATACAAAGGTAGAGAATGCGAGTAAGGCAAATCCCATGGCAATGCTGTAATCTATTCTTATCAGACCTAAAAAACGGGCAATCCCTGAGGCATAAAGATAGGTAGGTTCCTTGCTTAAAAGGGCATCATCGGTTTTAAGTATCATCAATGTAGTCAGGGCAAAGAGTGCCACTACCCCTTCCAGGACCATGGCCCCATAACCTATAACCATAGAATCACTCTCTTTTCTCAACTGTTTGGAAGTAGTCCCGGAACTAACAATGGCGTGGAACCCGGAACATGCGCCACAGGCGACGGTTATGAATAAGAGGGGAAACACAGGTTTGCCATTGAACGAACTTTTAAAACCTTCCATTATGCGAAATGCAGGAAAGTTCACATGGTATCCGCCCAATATTACGCCTATCAATGAGGCAAGAATCGTCCCGTATAAAAAACACCCCCCTAAGTAACCCCTCGGCTGGAGTAATAGCCAGACAGGCAAAACAGATGCCAGAAAACAGTAAAACAGCAAGAAAATATCCCATTGTTTAACCGGTATATTCCCGAATAGTTCAAGTAAGGGGGCAGGTAAATTTGGTCCAAGCCATACTACAAAAAATACCAGAGGGATAAAGATAAGGGTGGCAAGCCACAATGGAAAACGAAGTTTATACAGGCACAATCCCATGATTAGTCCGAGTGTTATATAAAGGATAGATGAGGCAGCAACTGCAGGACCAAAATTCATCTCTTCTCCCTGAACGCCCTTAAAGGTATTGGCTGTGATGTCTGTAAAGGCTATTATCACGTATGTCAGGGCAAGCCACATAAATATTAAAAACAGGACAAAGACGAGCGGGCTCATATATTCCTTGACAATCTCACCGAGAGATCTTGCGCGATGTCTCACTGATGCGATGAGGCTGGAAAAATCATGCACCCCGCCAATGAAGATTGTCCCGAGGAATATCCATAAAAGGGCAGGGACCCACCCAAACCACATCCCTGCCAGTATAGGCCCGAGTATAGGCCCTGCTGCAGCAATAGCAGAAAAATGCTGCCCAAGTAAAAGCGCGGGTTTAGCCGGGCAATAATCCTGCCCATCGTTTATACTGACTGCCGGAGTGATATTGCTGTCATTTATTTGGAACACCTTGCGCAACACCTTGCGGTAAATAAGATACGCCGCCAGGAAACCGAATAGTATTATAAAAGATATATAGAAAAGGGTATTAGTCATAAGATATATGTGTCCTTGTATTAAAAATTTCCACAATCTCAATTTCTTAAGGATTCTGTTTTCTAAACATCCTTGCATTTCCCCCACCATTCATCAAAAGGCGGAAAATTTGCCGTTCTTTTTACTTCACTATATTGCCCTCTGGCAATGGTAT
>CAYVEO010000081.1:0-9271 GCA_964449965.1 uncultured Planctomycetia bacterium | reverse complement strand
GAAAGATAGTCGTTCCGCCGAGTAAACCGAGGCTGTCTAAGAGCATACCGGTAATCGTCCCTGTGCGATAACCAATCTGTAAGGCTGTCCCGTAACTGGACCTTGCGGCAGAGGCGACACGCACATTGCCGTCTGTGGCAAAACGCATACCTACTAAACCTACAGTCCAGGAGAAAAGTGCGCCGACAAAGAAGGCGACTGCCCTTCCACAGCGGAATGCCTGCTCTGCCCCTGTATAGGTAATGTAAATGAGACAGGTAATTATGATTATAAATATAGAGATTTTCTTAAACTGTGCCATGAGGTAGGCATTGGCGCCTTCACGAATTGCGCCGGCTATCTCCTGCATCTTTGGCGTGCCCCTGTCATAAGAACTTATCTGTTTAATCAGCATGAAGGCGTAAATTAAACCGCAGACTGCTATCGCCAGAATCATCATCAGCCCGTATTTCTCAGGAAGTTGATAATGGAGAAATGAGAAAAACTCAAAATGTTTTTCTGTAGTTTGTTGATGTCCTGTTTCTGTAACAGTCTGGCTTAGGACACCGCCGGTTTTAGGCTGCCATAAAAACCCCGCTACAAATAACAATGCAATAAGTGAAAGAAATATGATGTTCTTTTTGCGCCTAAGATATCTGGTCATTAAACCCTCCCATATATTAACCTCTCTTCTTTTTCTTCCCTGGCCAATCTACGACGATTGGCGCTGCAATGAATATAGTAGAATACGTCCCTGTGATGACACCGACTAACATCACAAATGTAAAGTCATTAATAACTTCACCTCCCAAAAAGTATAGTGCCAAAAGAACCATGAAAACTGTAAATGACGTAAGAAATGTCCTGCTTAAGGTCTGGTTTATGCTATAGTCTATTAGAGAGGCAAAATCTTGTTTTGCCTTGAGTTTCATATTCTCTCTTATCCTGTCAAATATGACTATAGTATCATTTATTGAATAACCAATCACAGTAAGAAGGGCTGCCAGGACAGGTAATGATATTTCCCTCCCTGTGAGGGCAAGGGCACCGACACTTACGAGCGCGTCATGGAGTAATGCTACAATACCCCCGACTGCAAATTTAGGTTCAAACCTATAGGATACATAGATACCTATTCCCACTAAAGAGAGCAGGACAGCAATAATAGCCCTGAGTCTCAATTCTTTACCTACGGCAGGTCCCACAATATCTGTGGAAACTATTTCAAAACTATTCCCCTTGAAATCCTCTTTCAGTTTCCGGGATATATCCTCAAATTTTTCAGAATAACTCCTGATAATAACGTCTCTGGGCTCATTCTTATCCTGCTGAATCACTGCGCTTCCCAAACCAATCGCTTTCAATGAGGCACGGATATTATTTATCTCAACCGGGTCATTGAACCTGAAATGCTGAAGTGTCCCGCCTGTAAAATCTATGCCAAAATTCTTCTTTATACCCAGACGCCCGTCTTCACCCTTCATAAAGAAAGACCCAATGCCCAGCAATATAAATATGATAGATAATGCATAAGCTATCTTTCTCTTACCTATAAAGCCAATATGCGTCTCTTTTATAAACTGGAGCATCCTGAGTCTGGTAATCTTCTGTCGCAGGGTCATCAGGTCAAAGACAACCCTCGTCACCACAATGGCTGTGAACATACTGATAATGATACCGATACTCAATGTCACAGCGAACCCGCGCACAGGTCCTGTTCCAACGTAGAATAGTATTACCCCTGTGATAAGTGTAGTAAGGTTGGAATCAAAGATTGTAAGGAATGCCTTTTTATATCCTGCGATGATACCAGCCCCTAATGTTTTACCGATATTCAATTCCTCCCTTATCCGTTCAAATATAAGGACATTGGCATCTACAGCCATACCCATTGTAAGGGCTATACCTGCTATACCGGGAAGTGTAAGGGCTGCATGGAAAAGTGATAAGGCTGCCAGGAGTATTATTAAATTAAGGCACAATGCCAGATTGGCAACGATACCGGCAAACATATAATAGATAGCCATAAATGCCACTACGAGGATGCTTCCCCCAATAGCCGCCTTTATACCATTCTCTATAGAATCTTTTCCAAGAGATGGGCTTACTGTTCTATCCTCTTCTATAACTAATGGTGCAGGAAGTGCGCCTGCCTTAAGGACGATTGCTAAGTCTGTAGCCTCCTCAGCTGTAAACTGCCCTGTAATCTGGGCATTGCCGTCGGGTATCTTCGTCTTGATAACAGGTGCAGAGTGGACCTTGCCATCAAGGACGATTGCGAGTCTCCTGCCTATATTGTCACCTGTAATCTTAGAGAATATCTTTGCCCCTTTGCTCTTGAACTCTAATCGGACATCCGGACTGCCAATGTTATCCATACCCATGTACGCGGTCTTTATTTCAGCACCTGTAAGAGGGGTGGATTTCTCAAGCCAGAGCGTCTCATCTTCATGGGTTTTCTCTTCATAGGCTTCAGGATTCTCCTTCCGTTTCTCAGGGTCTGTCTCTACTAATTTAAATTCAAGTAATGCGGTCCTTCCGATAATCTCCTTTGCCCTTTCAGGGTCAGTTATACCTGGCAATTGGATAAGGATTTTGTCCCTGCCCTGTAACTGGATAGAAGGTTCACTGACGCCAAATTCATCTATCCTGTTCCTGACCACCTCCAGTGCCCTCTCTGCCGCATCCTTCCGGGACTCCTCATCCAACTTTGAGGTATCAACCCTCAGGACCAGATGCATACCGCCTTTCAGGTCAAGGCCTAATTTTAACCTGCCCGGCATCCATACATTGCCATTCTTGTCAAGTATGTCAAATGGCGGGTAGGCAAAGATGCATGCTAAGGCAACTATAACGAGCACCAGTCCTATTTTCCATTTCAGATTGTTCGTCATCAATGTCTCCTTACCCCTTTTTCAAATACGTAATCGCTGACTTCTGGAACTCAATCGTAACATTCTCATCTACCTTCAATATGACACTTTTATCCTTCACGTTAATCACCGTGCCATATATCCCCCCTGTAGTAATTACTTCATCACCCTTCTTTAATTTAGATATCATCTCATTCAATTCCTTCTGCTTCTTCTGCTGGGGACGTATCAGGAGAAAATAAAAGATGATAAATATAAATATTATCGGCAGCCACGTCAATATTACAGGAGGAGAACTCCCGCCTGGTACTTGTGTTTCACCTACTGCATATACCTCTTTCAATATATCACCTCCATTCTATCCTTCTTCCACTTTTCAAACTCACCTTTAATTATCGCTTCTCTTATATCCTTCATCAGTTTCTCGTAAAAATAGACGTTATGATACGATATAAGCCTAAGCCCCAATATCTCGTCTGTATTGAACAGGTGACGTATATACGCCCTCGTGTAATTCAGACAGGTGTAACAACTACATTTTTCATCAATCGGCTTTAAATCTTTTGAATATTCGGAATTCCTGATAACCAATTTACCCGAACTGGTAAATGCAGTGCCATTGCGGCCATACCTCGTTGGCACTACACAGTCAAACATATCAACCCCCAAAGAAACGGCCTCTATTATATCGGCTGGTTTCCCTACCCCCATAAGATAACGCGGATGGGCGCGAGGGAGAAACTGCACTGTATGTGCCAGCACTTCAACCATCAATTCCCTGGGTTCACGCACGCTCAATCCACCTATGGCATACCCATCAAACCCCATATCCACCAGACGTTTGGCAGAAACTTCTCTTAAATCCAGATATGTGCTCCCCTGGACAATCCCGAACAAAAGGGGACAGGCTACTTTTTCTATTCTCCCAAACTCTGCCTTTGACCTCTCTGCCCAGCGAGACGTCAACTCTACTGACCTGGTCACATAGTCACGCTCACATGGGTAATGAACGCATTCATCTAAAGGCATTATAATATCACTGCCAAGTTTACCCTGTATCCTGATAACATCTTCAGGACTCAGGAAATGCTCAGAGCCATCAATATGTGAGCGAAACAATACCCCATCATCTGTAATATTCCTCAAGACAGCCATGCTGAATACCTGGTATCCCCCACTGTCTGTCAGGATAGGTCCATCCCAGTGCATAAAATTATGGAGCCCGCCGCACATCTCTACAGTATCCTCGCCCGGCTTCAAGTGCAAATGATACGTATTAGAAAGAACGACCTCTGCCCCGCATTCCCTGAGTTCTTCAGGGGTAAGGGTCTTTACTGTCCCGCCTGTTCCCACAGGCATAAATGCAGGGGTATTAAAACTCCCATGGGGGGTAACAACATTCCCCGCCCTGGCAGATGTCTTTGTGTCCTGAGCCGTTATCTGAAAGTTCAAAAACCCTTCCACATCCTTCGTAAAAAGATAACACAACCAAGCCCTTTTGTCAATTAAAAACTTTTATCCTTCTCCGAGAACAATCTCCTCCAGTTATAACCCATAATAAATCCGCCTATTGTCCCGCCAAGTGCAAAGGCAAAGAGCAGGAGGTCGCCTTCAATATTTATAATCGGCTTTCTGGCCGGTCTGCCATATTCTGCGGCATATTTTTCCACCACTGCCACATCTACCCCTGGCCATGCTTCTTTCTTCTCTTCACCCATTATACTTAACTGCAAAGAGAACAATAGAACTATCGGGAATATAATCTGTCTAAGCATATCTCTCCTCTTTCGAATTCAATCCTTTTTTAACCTATTATCAATTAGTTCAGGGGGTATTAACTCAACTAATTTTCTTCGTGCCTCACCTATAGTCAAGGGCATGCCATTAAGGGGCACGCCATCTTTATGCTTCAATTCCTCTATGAGATGGGATATATATGGCAGCCTTAGATCAACCCTCTCAATAACTTCAGAATCTCTAAATACCTCCTCTGGTGTCCCCTGCCTGATTACCTCACCCCTGTTCAGTATATATAAACGGTCTATGAATAGAGGCACTAAATCTACTATATGCGTAGCCATAATGATTGTTATGCCATTTTCCTTGTTCAGTTTATTCAAAAGGTGCATGAGCCGTGACTCACCCTTTGGGTCAAGTCCTGCAGTAGGTTCGTCAAGTATCAGGACCTCAGGCTGCATAGCCAGTACGCCGGCGATTGATACGCGCTTCTGCTGGCCGAAACTGAGGTGGTGAATCGCCTTATTTGCATGAGGTTCCATATCAACTAATCTAAGGGCTTCCATTACCCTATTCTCCACCTCTTTTTCAGGTAATCCTAAATTCATCGGGCCAAATGCAACGTCTTCAATTACCGTTGGGGAGAATAACTGGTCGTTTGGATTCTGGAATACCATCCCTAACTTCTGATATAGTTCTTTTGCAGGAATAGACCGGATATTCTTTCCTCCTAAGATTATCTCTCCCTCATGAGGTTTAAGTAAGCCAATAAGTGTCTTAAGAAAAGTAGTTTTCCCGGAGCCGTTTGATGCCAGAAGCCCTGTGAACTCACCCTTCTTTACATAAAAATTTATATTCTTTAGCGCCCTCGTTCCTTCATCATAAGTGAAGGATAGATTCTTTACAACAATTTCCATATATACCCCCATATAACTATAACGGAAATGAATCCAAAGATTATAAGACAAGCGATAAGGTCGCTTCTTTTAAACCTTTCCTTGAAATATACAGGCATCTCGCCTTTATATCCGCGCAATAAAGCTGCTGAAGACGTGTTAATAGCCTGGTCATAAGCCCTTGACATGAGGGTCCCTGTCAACGTCCCAAATGATTTAAGTCCGATGCGGGGATTTATATAGCCTAACCTCAACTTCTGGGCATTGTAAACAGTCACGGCATCTTCAATAAAGACGAATATATACCTGTATGTAAATATAGCCACCTCTATCCATCCTTTAGGAAATCTGAAAAAGGCAAGCCCTTGTAAAAGCCTGTTTACCGGCGTAGTCATGCTCAAAAGAAGGATAAGTGATACCGCAGACAATACCTTTGCTCCAATCAATAACCCTTTTACTAAACCCTCTTCATAACCAGTTATAGTAATGCCGAACAGGTTAAATATAAAGAGAGGGGTTGCACCATGAAAGAATATTTGTAAGAGTATTATGACGCCTGCTATACTATACGGGGCTATTAGCCTGTAGATTAATAACCTCGCAGGAATATTGACAGTCTTGAGCAAAGCAATGGAGAGAAGGATAAAGGCTCCAGGGATAAACATTGTATGGGATGATATATTCAGGATAAGGGCAATAAATACGAATAGTAATTTAACCCTCGTATCTATAGAGGAGAGCCAGTTTTGCCGGTGAGAGAATATATCTGAGAATAATTCAATAGCGTCATTAGAGCCTTTAGTCATTTTATAATGCCAAACCTCCTCAATATATCAGGCCTTCTCTTTAGCATAAAACCTACCATCCCGCCGGTCATAGCGCCTTCTAATATACCGAGGGGCAGCTGTGTAGGGATAAAGGCTACTAATATAGTCCAGAATAAAGTCCAGAAAGACCCATCTCCTTTCAGGGCACTAGCCAGCTCAAAAGAAGTAGTAAGATAGGTAGCCCAGTCAGCCAATACCCCTGCTACAAACGCAGAAATCACAGGATGAACTCTCAAGAACGTCAAACCCCTGAAGGTAAGAAATCCTGCATAAGAGCCGACTATACCCATTGAAACTATATCTGCACCCCATGTTGTTATGCCTCCATGCGCCATGAAGAGGGCTTGTATAAGGAGGGCTATACTCGTTACAAATATACTCATTATCGGCCCAAGAAGTATGCCGGATATACCTGTACCACAAGGATGAGAACATGTCCCTGCCGTAGGCACAGGGACAGGCATGCATGATATGACAAATACTGCTGCACCTACCATCCCTAACATAATTTTAAAGGTAATGTCACCCTTTGTCTTCGCTTTAAGGACCATCAGCCCCATGGCAACAAATGGAGCCGACACAACATACCATACCCCAGCCCATTTCAACGGCAAGATACCTTCTGTGATATGCATATAAATTTTTCCTTTCTTCATACCACAAACAAAAACCCCGAATGTAGTCTTAATTTTCTGCTACTCTTCGGGGTCACACCCTATTTCTTCACCCTTTTGTATTGCGCAAAATATGCGGTGAATATCTACAGGCAAGTCTTCTGGCTCTTGGTTCATCCTACTATCCACGCCTTCCCATCCACCAAAGAACTATGGCGGACAGTGGCATTTTGTGGATTTCGTCCCCAATTACAGCGGCGGGACCACACCCGTTTCTCACGGGTTTCCTATTTCCCCTGGCAATTAACCAGGGAACCTGTAATATCTTTATTTAATTGTCAAATTTATTATAACATTGATTAAATATTTGTCAAGTTTATTCATTCAGGATTTTTGTTGACAAAACCCATTTTTGGTGGTAATATTTAGAATATGAGATAAGGGAGGATGTCATGGGATGTTAAAAATGGTAAATATAGTAAACTTAGATTTCATTGCGTCTAATTATCGTAAAACATAGGAGGAGAAGATGAAAATTTCTTATATCGTCTTAGGCATTTACATAGTGTGGACTCTTGTTAGCGGCTGCGCTACTAAAACCGTGGTCATCCATGATAGACCTACTCCGCCGCCCCCCAAAGTTGAGGTTTATGTAAATCCGCCTCATCCGGGTGCAGTTTGGGTCCCGGGCCACTGGGAATGGACGGGAAGACGCAGAGGTTACGTCTGGATTGCTGGCCATTGGAAACCATAGGACACATTAATACGTCAGGGAAAGGGGTAATTATATGGCAAAAATAATGCTTAGAAACAAGTTTTGGTTAGTTATTGGGATTTGCCTTATGGCTGTGTTGTCTTCTTCAGATGCATTTGCTTGGCATAGGGATGGTCGGCGTGAGGTCGTTGTAGTAGGTCACACTAGATATCATTATCGCGACGGTAGATTCTATAGACCCGGGTTGTTCGGGTTTGGTTTTGTTGCTGTCGCTCCTCCGATAGGAGCAGTCATTACGGTTCTTCCACCCAGGCATAACATCATTATGCTGAGAGGCGTCAAGTATTATTATTACGACAATGTTTACTACACGACCTGTCCTTCCGGATATATCGTTGTAAATCTTCCGATAGGAGCAATCGTTACGGCCCTTCCGCCCGGGTATAACACCGTTACAGTAGGCGACGTCAAGTATTATTATTACGACAATGTTTACTACACGACTTGTCCTTCCGGATATATCGTTGTTCCTGCGCCTGCAGCAACTCCAGATGTTGTATCTACTCCTGCTGAAAAAGCCGTTCCTACTGAAAAAGCCGCTCCTGCGGAACAGCCTCAGGCTTCAAGCGGTGAAACTGTGGTAATAAATATACCCAATGCAGCCGGCGGTTATACTCCTGTTACGTTGGTGAAGGATAAAGATGGTTACATAGGACCGCAAGGAGAATATTATCAGGGTCATCCGACTGTTGACCAATTGAAGGTCTTGTATGGAAATTAGAATAATTCCGCAGTAGACTGGGGAACGTGGCACTGGAGGCAATTGTGCCTTATTCCAGCGACCCCGGTATCCTTACTTACACCTTCATTGAGAGATTGGGCTACTAATATTGCCGCCTCTACAGGACAGCTTTCGGCTGCCTCTCTTGCAGATGCTTCTAATTCCGGAGGCACAGGATTAACCTTTGCTACAGAAACCATACCCTTCATCTCAAATACCTCGGGGCATGTGCCAACACACAATTCACACCCTGTGCAAATATCAGGGTCAACATAAACCTTCATGAGATTACTCCTTCCTTGTACTATTAAATTAAAAATATCTCTTGAGCAGACCCTCTAATGCCCTAGCGTGCCTGCCTTCATCCCTGGATGACTCATCCAGAGCATCATGGGCAGGGTCACACCCTTTCTCCTTTGCGAGCACTGCTGCCTCTCTTTTCCCTTTGTTGGCGCCGCATTCCCCTGCCAGCATCTTTTCTATATTCTCCCTTGTGCTTGTGGAGACCTTTCCATTTAATTCAGCAAATCTGGCTGCATGCCATGCCTCATCCCATGCGATTGACTTCATAGCAGCGGCTATCTCAGGATAACCCTCACGCTCTGCCTGTTTGGACATGGCAAGATATAACCCCACCTCAGATGTTTCACCTTTGAAATTCTGCTCAACCGCATCTTCAACTGCTGTCCCTTTTGCACAACCTATCTTGTCCTCATTTATTAATTCTACCTTTGCCATTTCTACTCCTCCTTTCGTAAGTTACCCCCACTTTCTTCCACTGCCGCGGCACTTCCGGCATAAACCGTAAAATTCCATGCGGTGCGATTTCACCTCATAATGGCTAGCCCT
>CAYVEO010000080.1:0-9319 GCA_964449965.1 uncultured Planctomycetia bacterium | reverse complement strand
ATTACCGGTATGCTCTTAGACAGCCTCGGTTTACTCGGCGGAACGACTATCTTTCTATTTTTCGGTGAGCAATCTTATGAGGCGCTTTTAGGTTTTGGTTTCGGCGGGACACTGCTTGCGCTCTTCATGCGAGTTGGAGGCGGCATCTATACCAAGGCGGCTGACGTAGGCGCTGACCTTGTCGGCAAGATTGAAAAGGGGATACCTGAAGATGACCCAAGAAACGCCGCCACGATTGCGGATAACGTAGGTGATAACGTAGGTGACTGTGCCGGTATGGCGGCAGACATATTTGAAAGTTATGAGGTCACAATTGTTGCGGCAATGATTTTAGGGCTTGCCTCTTTTGGACATGTAGGAGTTATATTCCCGCTTTTGGTCCGCGGCATCGGTGTGCTTGGTTCTATAATCAGCACCTATACGGTCCGGTCAGGAGCTAAAGATACATCAGATAGTGCATTAAAGAGTGTGCACCGTGGTTTCTGGATAGGTTCATTAATATCTTTGGCAGGCATATTGGGATTAAGCTTAATTTACATGAAGTTTGATTCCAACTACCTCTTGCGCAATCCGATGTCACTGGCAGGATTCCCGGGCTGGGTTAAGGATGGCATCCCGGTAACATCCATGCTTAGCGGGGTATGGTATACATTGGGAATACAGGGGATTGATTGGCGTCCTGCTCTTACGTGCATAATAGGAGTTTTTCTCGCTATAGCGCTTAACAAGGTAACAAGTTACTATACACATACGAGCCACGCACCTGTTAAAGAACTGGCTAAGTCATGTCAGACAGGCCATGCTACAAATATTATCCATGGTTTTGCAGTAGGTTATGAAAGCACCGTGGCAGCCATAATAGTAATCTCTATTGCAATCGTGCTTTCTGTTTTCTGTTATTGGGGAACGCCGCCTATATTTATCGCTTATGGTGTAGCGATGACAGGCATAGGGATGCTGACCCTTACCGGTAATACCATCTCTATGGATGCATTTGGACCAATCGCTGACAATGCCAATGGTATAGGTGAGATGGGCTATGATAAAGAGGCAATGGAAAAAGAAGCGAAAGGGAGTTACAAACATGCACGCCAGATTCTTGCAGACTTAGATGCTGTCGGGAATACCACAAAAGCAGAAACCAAGGGGATTGCAATTGGTTCTGCTGTAATTGCCGCAGTATCTCTCTTTGCGAGTTTCATCGCTGTAATTGCCGTAGGCAGTGAAGACAAGATAATGGAGATGACCACATCCCAGTATCTTGTAGAATCTGCCAAATTGACTATCGCCAACCCTATGGTCTTCATAGGATTCCTGCTCGGAGGGGCTGTGCCTTTTCTCTTTTCTTCCATGTTGATAAGGGCCGTAGGAAGGGCAGCCTATTACATCGTTAACGAGTGCAGGTTACAATTCAAAGATAAAGAGATATGGGCAGGCACGAAAAAACCTGATTACGGAAGGGTCGTGAATATATGTACAAATGCCGCTCAAGTGGAACTGATAGGCCCTGCTTTACTGGCTATCTTTGCACCTCTTACAGTTGGTTTCTTACTCGGTCCGTATGCCTTGGGTGGTTTTCTTGCAGGTATGATTCTGGTAGGGCAGCTCCTCGCAGTCTTCATGGCAAACGCAGGCGGTGCATGGGATAATGCCAAGAAGATGATAGAAGACGGTATATACGGCGGCAAAGGTTCTGAGGCGCACAAGGCGTCTGTTACAGGCGATACTGTCGGCGACCCTCTAAAAGACACTGCAGGACCTGCTTTAAACCCGCTTATAAAAGTCATGAATATGGTAAGCCTGCTTGCCCTGGGGTTAGTTCTTAAATTCAACATACCAGGCATCAACCCGTCCGGTATTAAGACAAATGCCAAGGTCGGGATAATAGCCGTTATTATATTCCTCATCTTAATATTCTGGGCAGTATGGCGAAGTAAACGCGAAACACCTATCCCCGAAAATCTGCAAGGATAAAATAAGGTCAGATTATGTACATAGTAATCATGGGTTGTGGAAGGGTTGGGTCTGAATTAGCCAAACTTTTGGCTGAGGAAAACAATAATGTCGTTGTAATAGACAGGAATAGCAATTCCTTTCGCCGCCTGGGCAGTTCGTTCAACGGGGTGACTATCGTTGGGAATGGGCTTGAGACAGACCTCTTAAAAGAGGCAGGTATTGAGAAATCAGATGCGTTTGCCGCGGTGACCAATGGGGACAATACAAATATCATGGCTGCCCAGATTGCCAGGAAGATGTTCAAGGTTCCAAAGGTAATCGCAAGGGTATATGACCCACAGAGGGCACAAATCTATACAGGGTTAGGATTAGACATTATAAGCGGGACGGTACTGCTGTCTTCTATGATAAGGGATAAGATAGTAGAGAGTTATTTCAGCAGTTTTCTGATAGAGAATGCCGCACTCGGTGTCATGGAAATTGATGTAGTTGGGGAATTGGCTGGGAAGAAAGTCGTTGATATGAACCTCCCCGGTGAATTTCAAGTGGTTACAGTAGTCAAAAAGGATAAAAAGGATAAGGATAATGTCCTCATACCAACTATAGACACATCTCTATCTGAAGGGGATAAGATAGTAGGGGTAGTGAAAACCGCGAGTCTGGATAAGGTGAAGAGACATTTAGGTATATAGGACACATAGAAAAGTAGGACAGGCGTCCCCGCCTGTCATGTAGGGAGGTCTTAGTTTGTATATAGTTATAGTTGGAGGCGGCAAGGTAGGTTATTTCCTTGCCCAGAAACTTTATCTTGATAAACACACGGTCGCCTTAGTAGAAAAGGATAAGGCTATATGTGAGAAGATTGCAAGTAACTTAGATATCCTGGTGATTAACGGGGATGGGTGTGACCCGGGATATTTGAAGGATGCCGGGATAGAACGCTCGGATGTAATCGCCGCGGTCACAGGGGATGATGAGGATAATCTGATTATATGCCAGTTGGCAAAGGATAAGTTTAATGTTTCAAGGACAGTGGCGAGGGTCAATGATTCTAAGAATGAGCATACGTTCAATGAACTCGGGATTGACGTCCCGATAGATTCAACTGCCATAATCGCCAAGATAATAGAAGAAGAGGTATCATTAGCAGACTTTGTTACCCTGATGACGTTTAAGAGGGGTAAATTGGCATTGGTCCGTGTGGACTTGACTGAGGAGTCTCCTGTTATCAACCAGGAGGTTATGAACGTAAAACTTCCGCCGGATTCGGTTCTCCTTTCTATAATAAGGGGTGATGAGGTAATCATACCGAAAGGGAATACAGTCTTACAGTCTCGTGACGATATTATAGCACTTACACTGATTGAAAATGAGCAGCAGTTGTTAGATGCATTAATAGGTAAGATATGAATTTAGCCCAGCGCTACAAAGGGATTGGTATAAGAGATATAGCCATTGGCATAGGGGCAGAAATAATATGGGCATTTGCTATTATATTAGCTGCATTCCTATTTGGGGCGATTTTGTTGATTATACATAAGATATTGGTGGGTTTTAAGTGATTCTTAGACCCAGGGGTTATGACCTTAAGGCTATAGGATACTATACTGGCAGACTCATCATCGGGTTAAGTCTCACCATGGCAATCCCTTTAGTGGTGAGTCTGGTATCAAAGGAATGGAATCCTGCACTGGATTTCGTTATAGGATTTGCATCCTCTCTCCTCCTCGGATTTATCCTCATGTTAATCTGTTATACTTCCAGAGAACTCACATGGACCCAGGGTATGGTCGTGGTTTCTTTTTCGTGGATTCTGGCAGCTATAGTAAGTGCAATACCACTATATATGAGCGGGCACTTTGGCTCTTTCTTAGATGCCGTATTTGATTGTGTGAGCGGATATTCAACTACAGGGCTTTCATTAGTATGTGACCTTGACCACCTATCCAATGGGCATAATATGTGGCGCCACTTCATGGAGTATTTAGGGGGGCAGGGCATAGTAATCATCGGCCTTACCTTTTTATTGGGCGGGGGACGGGGAGCATTCAGCATGTATGTGGGCGAGGCAAGGGACGAGAAAATTCTGCCCAATGTTATCCAGACTGCCCGATTCATATGGCTGGTTAGCCTGGTTTATCTCGTAGTAGGGACATTTGTCATGGCTATGGCTGCATTTTTTTGCGGAATGACCTTGTCAAGGGCATTGCTGCACGGGATGTTGGTCTTCATGGCTGCGTGGAGTACAGGTGGATTTGCCCCTCAATTTCAAAGCATACTCTACTATCATAGCATTCCATTTGAAATGGTAACCTTATGTATATGTATGATAGGCGCTCTTAATTTCAATCTCCATTACACTATATGGTCTGGTAATAGAAAAGAATTGTGGCGCAATATAGAGGTTGTTACATTCTCTTTCACGCTTTTAGTGACATTTACAATAATATCTATTGGTCTAATAGGTAATGGATTATATCCAGGGTCCATTACATTCTTTCGTAAAGGTTTATACCATGTAATCTCTGGACATACGACTACCGGGTTTCAGACGCTTTACTCAAGCCAACTTGCAGAATGGGGCGGGTTGGCACTTGTAGGACTTATCATCGCTATGGTAATAGGAGGTAGTGCTTGTTCTACTGCAGGAGGTATTAAGTTATTAAGGGCAGGTTTGATTTTCAAGGCATTTCTTGAAGATATAAAAAAGTTGATGAGCTCTGAGTCATCTGTTATTATACAGAAATTTCACCATATAAAAGATATAATCCTTAATGACAGGCTTGTAAGAAATAGCATGCTTATTACGATGGCATATATATTTCTGTATTTCGCAGGGGCAGTTATTGGTATGCTCCTGGGATATCCTGCATTGAACTCATTATTTGAGTCGGTCTCGGCAGGGGCCAATGTGGGGTTATCATGCGGCATAACATCACCTTCTATGCCTGTGATACTTAAGATTACCTATATCCTCCAGATGTGGACAGGGAGGTTGGAGTTTATATCGGTATTTGTATTTATAGGGTTTATAATTGCAGTGGTGAAGGGGAAATGATTAACCACAGATTACACAGATTTCAAAAACAGATTACACAGATTGTCATTTTGGTTCTTGGTTCTTGTTTAATGGTTAACTTAGCTTATGCTCAAGATATTTCCAGTACCGAATTGCTCAACAGTACCAATCAATATAACAATAAAATAGTGATTTATGAAGGAGAGGTTATAGGCGATGTCATGATGAGGGGTTCTCACGCATGGCTCAATTTATGGGACGGGGCAAATACGATAGGGATATGGTCGACGAAAGAAATGGCTCGTGATATCCGATACGTAGGCAGATACGGCTCTAAAGGGGATAAGATTACAGTTCGCGGTATATTTCACAAGGCGTGTCCTGAACATGGCGGTGATTTAGATGTCCATGCTGAGGAAATAATTGCACATGTCTATGGGGGTAAGGTAAGTCATCCTGTTGATTCTGGAAAGATTAAGACAACTGTAATATTGTGCGGCGTCCTTGTCATAGTATCAGCATGGTGGTTTGTGAGGAAAAGAATATGAAATCATGGTTTGTTAAAAAACCTGATTACCGGTTGCAGGAGGTCTTATCAAGAGAATTAAATATATCTCCTATTATTGCCCAGGTTTTAATAAACAGGGGCATAACCGATGCCTCTTCTGCCATAGGGTTTTTGAAGTCTGACCTGAATGCCTTGCATGACCCGTTCCTTCTTAAAGACATGGATAAGGCAGTGTTCAGGATAAGAGAATCCATTAGAAAGAAAGAAAAGATATTGATATACGGCGACTATGACGTAGACGGAATCACAGGGGTAGCACTTCTTATGCTTGTCCTGAAAAGTGCCGGGGCAGACGTCCAATATTACATCCCCCACAGGGTGGAAGAGGGTTATGGGCTTAATAGAGAGGCGATATCCAATGCCCACAAGACAGGCGTTAATCTATTAATAAGCGTTGACTGCGGCATCAGTGCCTTTGAAGAGGTGGATTATTTGAATGAACTCGGTATAGACGCTGTCCTAACGGACCATCATAAGCCAAAAGATTCTCTCGTTCCTGATGCATTCGCTGTCATAAACCCGTTAAGAGACGGATGTCCGTATCCATTCAAGTATCTGGCAGGGGTAGGGGTAGCATTCAAATTGGCACATGCTCTCTATGGCAGCCTTGACGGATTGCTCCAATATTTAGACCTGGTATCTGTTGGAACTGTGGCAGATATCGTTCCTATCACAGGCGAGAACAGGGTCATTGTCCGGCACGGACTTTCAATGTTAGCCAATACCCGGAGTCTTGGACTGAAGGCATTAATGGAGGTATCAGGCTTAAAGGGGAAGGTCATAACCTCTACTCATGTAGGGTTCATAATGGCCCCCAGGATAAATGCCACAGGACGTATTGGCTCGCCGGAGACTGCCATCAGGCTTTTATTGTCAGGGGAATATGAAAGGGCAGTCCAACTTGCAAATATATTAGATGGGGAAAACAGGGAAAGGCAGAGATTAGAAGAAAAGACCCTGAAAGAGGCGCTATATAAGATAGAGCAAGAGATAAATTTCAAAGAGGACCGTATCATAGTCCTCAATGATGCGGATTGGCATCCAGGAGTTATAGGCATAGTTGCCTCAAGGATTGTAGATAGATTCTACAGGCCTACAATTCTGATTGTGATAAAAGACGGCATTGGCAAAGGTTCAGGCAGGTCTATAAGAAACTTTCCGTTATTTGATGCACTGTCCCAATGCGGGGAATTCTTAGAGGAGTATGGCGGGCATGATTATGCCGCAGGACTTGTGGTATCAGGAGAAAAACTAACGGGGTTTAAAAATGCCATCAATGGAATAGCGCGGACTATCTTACAGGATAAGGATTTAATTCCGAGGATAGAAATTGACATGGAAATACCATTGGGTGGACTAACCGAAGAACTTATAGGAGATTTAGAAAAATTATCGCCATTTGGTGCGGGTAACCCTAAGCCGGTATTTTCTTCAAGTGACGTCAGCGTAAAAACATTTCCTAAAATCATGGGCAGAAATACTGTCAAGATGTGGGTAACAGACGGCGGGACTACCTGTGAAGCAGTAGGGTTCAATATGGCAGGAAACTTAGCGCTGCCCAGGAGAGATGAAAAAATATCGCTTGCCTATTCACCCTCTATGAATGACTGGCAGGGGACCTCTACTATGCAGCTTAAAATAATAGACCTCAAGCCTTCTGAACCTTGCCAGCCTTAAGACATTTAGCACATACCTTTATAGTCTTTATAGTTCCGTGTAAAACCGCTTTTATCTTATGCAGATTCGGGAGGAACCGCCGCTTACTTATACCAGTGGTTCGCTTTCCTACCCCGCCTTTCTTCTTGGCTAAGCCCCTCCGGGCAATAGTTCTACCTGCTACCGGCCCTTTTCCGCAGATTGCGCAAAACCTTGACATTATCTATATACCTCCTTGCATTTTTTATTTTGTTGGGGTATAATATCACAATGGAACAAAATATGCAAGAAAAATCTAATCATTCCAAAGATATGCTGCAGGATTCAGCCCAGTTTGTAAAAGGGGTGGGACCGAGGCGGATTGAGATGCTCAATAAACTTGGCATATCTACTATAGAAGACCTTCTATATTACTTTCCCCGCAGATACGAAGACAGGAGTAATTTAAAACCCATATCAAAATGCATGGCAGGTAATTTAGAAACGGTTAAGGGCGAGGTCGTAACAACCGGACTGAAAAGGACGCGGAGAGGTTTGAATATATTCCAGATTGCCGTCATGGACTCAACCGGTATCATATATGGGGTGTGGTTCAATCAGCCTTATATGAAGTCAAGATTTAAAATAGGCGACCAGATAATAATGAGCGGGAAGGTAGATAGGTTCAGTAATTTACAGATAAATTCGCCGGAGTATGAGATTCTTGCCGATGATGAAGAAGATACCATCCACACAGGCAGAATAGTCCCTATATACCCGCTTACCCAGTACCTTAATCAACGGGTCTTCAGGACTATAATTAAGACCGCCATAGACCACTATGCCGGACATCTGCGCGAGGTTCTGCCTGAGGGACTAATTTCAAAATACGGATTTCAAGGCATAATAGAGGCAGTAAAGAATATCCATTTCCCGGAAAATTTTTCTACCAAAGAGAAATCCCGTAAGAGATTGATATTTGAAGAATTCTTCTTCCTGCAATTGGGTATTATAATAAAGAGGCAGGAGGTAAAGACACTGCAAGGGATAAGCCATAGATTGGATGGAGGGCTTAAAGATACTTTTTTGAAAATAATCCCGTTCAAATTGACGAAAGCCCAGAATAAGGTCCTGAAAGAGATAGAGGCAGATATGGCATCAGCAAGGCCTATGAACAGGTTATTGCAGGGTGACGTAGGTTCAGGCAAGACCATAGTGGCAATATATGCACTTCTCCTGACTGTCAGGAATGGATTTCAGGGCGCACTTATGGTGCCTACCGAGATATTGGCTGAGCAGCATTATCTTTCGTTAAGCAGATTGCTTGAGCCTATAGGTGTCCGAGTGACACTACTTCTGAGCGGCCTTACCCCAAAACTTAAGAGGCAGGCGTGCAAGGATATAGAGACCGGTAATGCAAATATAATTATCGGCACCCATGCCCTTATCCAGGAAGATATAAGGTTTAAAAAGTTAGGACTGGCTATCATAGATGAACAGCACAGGTTTGGTGTTATGCAGAGGGCAATGTTGAGAGATAAGGGTTTAAATCCGGACGTCTTAGTCATGACAGCCACACCCATCCCGAGGACGCTTGCATTGACCGTATATGGAGACCTTGACGTTTCATATTTGGATGAACTGCCTCCTGGCAGAAAAGAGGTGAAGACATACTGGGTCAGGGAAAATAAGAGACATGGCGCCTATGACTTTATCAGGAAGCACGTCCGGAACGGCAGACAGGTCTATATTATATATCCGTTGGTGGAGGAATCTGAAAAGATGGACCTTAAGGCTGCAACAGAGATGTATGAGAAGCTTAAATCAGATGTCTTCCCTGAACTTAAAGTGGGGCTTATACACGGGAGGATGAAGAGTAAAGACAGGGAAGAGGTGATGAAAGGTTTTAAAAAAGGAGATATAGATATATTGGTATCTACCACGGTAATAGAGGTTGGCATAGACGTCCCCAATGCCTCTATTATGCTGGTAGAGCATGCGGAGAGGTTTGGGTTGAGCCAGCTTCACCAGCTGCGAGGCAGGGTAGGAAGGGGGGGCTATGAATCATTTTGCATATTAATATCTGATGCACGAACAGAAGAGGCCGTCAGGCGCCTTAAGGCAATGACCTCTACACAGGA